>JAIFMY010000115.1 GCA_020048155.1 Bacteroidota bacterium | reverse complement strand
CTTCTTGGTAGTTTTCTTCTTTGAGTTGCATAATATTGTGCAATCTCAGTTTATCACCGTAGAATTTTTGAAATTTATCATACGCCAAATTAACCTTGTCTTCGTCAAGATTTTTAAGGTATTTGTTGACAACTGATTTTTGGAATATCGACATATCTATATATTTTATTTTGCCCTTATTATAAGTCAAATTTAGTTACCGTTAAACGAAAACGCGTGTGTGGAAGTGTGGCCTCCAGTATCTATACAGCACGAAAGTCTCAATACGTACCACAGTTTGTAAATAGCATAAATATATCAAGTTACAAAAAGACACACTGATCGGTATATAATATGTTTGCTGTTTTATCATTCAGTATATTAATCTTTTGCCTTATCAATTATTTCTCTAATCGTTAATTCTAATGGAACAATTACACTATTTTTTGAATAACCTTCAATTTCCAAATCAGAAAAAACTTTGTACGAATTATATTTATCAAATCCACTTTCATAGTCCCAATAAAATGGGTCTGTACCAGTAAATAATGGTCGTATACTGTTATATGGAAAATCAGTTGGTAACGGTTTTACTTTTCTTTCTTCGATATTCCAATATTTCTCTACAAAAGCTTTGTTTATATTCCAAGGTGACTCGAAAATATAAATTACATTATCAATCGGGATTTGAAAAGTATCTGATAGGTTCTCTATTCTATTTTGCATTGAACCATTTAATGAATTTCTATCCCAACCAATTGTTGTTTTTATTTCAATGATAAAGTGGTTCTTACCTTTATATTTAATCAAAATATCTGGTTGGTATTTCCCAACTTTAATTTCTAAAATCACTTCAAAATCCTTACCAAGAGAAAGTTTTAAATATAAAGCAATAATGTCTTGAAAAATATCAGATATCGAAATTCTTTTCTTTCTATTTAATAAAACACCCTGTTTCCATAGACTTGCCTTTATCTTGACAAGATGTTTGTAAATTAATTCGGAAATTATAGTAGAGTTTAGATCAAAGCTTTCAAACTCTGTGTCTAAATAAGAGTCTATGAAATTTGAAAACCTATCGCTTAATTCATAATGTTTCATTAATTTATTTTTTATGTGTTTCTTTTTCTATCATATTTTTAAGAGTTTCATATTTGCTTTGCCACTCTTTTTCTGCTAGATTTCTCTCTTCAATTAAAAATTCGTTTCTAATGTTAGTATTATTAATAATTTGCTCTAAATCAACTAATAATAAAGTCGCTTTTTCAATATTCTTCTTTGTAAATTCATTCTGCGCTTGCAAATATATTTGTTCAAATTTAAGTTTTGCATTTTCAAGTTTTTCTTTATCTGTTGATTGCGTAAAAAAATCGTGAGTAAAAATTGTTACATAAAATAGAATTATAAAAAAAACAATTTTTTTCCATGGTTTGTCAAGAAAAAGCCAAAACCGTTTCAGATAATAAACAAATTTATTTCCGCCACTTTCAAGGTCGCCTTTTGCATTTTCAATTTTTTGATTTTTAATGTTATTTCGTAGTTCTAATTCTTTCTGTTTTTTATAAAATTCTAAATCAATCTTTTCCTTTTCTGATAAATATGAATTATGAGTATTATTGGAATAACTTAAATTGCTTTGTTGCTCTGATTTAGTTTCATTATTTGGTTTCTTTGTTATATAATTTTCATCAATAGGAACATTGGTTGTTTCTATTGTTACGTAATTTTCAGTTCTTTTGCGCTTTTCTTTTTCAGATTTTCGTTTTTCATCCTCTATATCTTTTTTTATACGTTCGTTTTCGTTTACTTTTTGTTCAAATTCTTGCTGTCGTTTTTGTTCTTCTTTTTGTTGTTTTTCTAATTCTTTTTTCTTTTGTTCTGCATTTTTTTTCTCTTCGGCGTCAACGTCTTGGACTAATATTCTATAATTGTACCAAGTAATTTTTTCACCTTCTTTTATGAAGTTATACAAGTATGGAATTATTACATTTAATCCTTTTTCTTGTCCACTTAATTTATAAACTACATCACGAGGCAAGATTATTTCAACTTTCTTTCTGTCTGCAACTCCATTTTTTCGAGTGAATTGAAAATTTATTTCAACCTTTTGTTTTATCTGCATGATTTTAATTGTTTAAATTTAAATAAGAACTAACGATTATATATCCGTATCTCGAAGTTTCGCATATTTTATATATTATTCCTGATGCTTTGTTCGTATAATGTGCAAATATTCAAAGTAGTGCAATTATCATTTTGCAAACTTAAGATTTCGCCATTCCCCCATTTCCACCTAACACCCCATACATCCCCTCCTCCCGCCTTAGCGATGTATCCGAAAGTGCTTGTATGTACGCTATACATGTGTTGCATATGAGTGTATATTTGTTTGTGCAACCGTAATTACTGCGTGCAGGGATAGTGGCTGCGGGCTATCTGTGCACGGGCGCGGTAGATTTGGGCTTGGTGTGCTTCTCCTCCATTGCGCTCTTTACAAATATACAGAAAGGAAATCGAATTGTGAATGGCGTTTGTCAGTTTTTTGAGATTTTTTTAGGTGCGAAGGCAGTTTTTTAATTCAGCCACGAAGGCACGAAATTTTATCGAAGCATCAGAATAAAAGATCATGTGCTATAAAAACTTCCCGAAAGTGGAAAACTTTCGCGAAGTTGGGGAAGTAGGGAGATTTTGCGAAGTTGGGGATTTTGGGAAGGTAACAAAAACAAAGGATTTCGGCGAGGCTGAGTGTTTAGTTCAGAGGTCTGCCGAAATCCCGGGTGAAGTGCTGCAATTTTTATTTGCAGATGTTTTGTTGTATACGCTTATACCAAATGTATGGTTTCTACTATTTCCATACCGCGGTTTATGGCATCCACGTTCATGGGTATCAATTTGTGATGGCGTTCGGGCAAAGATTTCTTAAGACCGGCCACTACATTTTCCATTACTACTATGGGCTTTATTTTGAGGTAAGCTCCGAGTATGATCATGTTGAAGGTTTTGAGGCTTCCCATGCGACTGGCCTCGAGGGCTGCGGGTATGTGGTATATGTTTATGTCTTTGCGGCTGGGTAGGTGTATGAGGCCGTTGCTGTCGTAAAATAAGGTACCACCGGGTTTTATACGGTCTTCAAATTTGTCGAGCGATTGCTGATTGAGTATGATGGCACTGTCGAATGCATTTACAATGGGGCTGCTTATGCGCTCGTCGGAGAGTATTACTATTACGTTGGCTGTACCACCGCGCATTTCGGGGCCGTATGATGGCATCCAGCTTACTTCCTGGTTTTGCATTACGCCGGAGTATGCCAGTATTTTACCCATAGATAAAACTCCTTGTCCACCAAATCCGGCTATGATAAGTTCTTCGGTCATATCGGTGATTTCTTATTTTGTTTTTGCATCTATATCTTTTATAACTCCCAGTGGATAGAACGGAAACATGTTTTCTTCCATCCATTGGTTCGAATCTACCGGAGTCATTTTCCAGCCTGAGTTGCAGTTCGAAACTATTTCTACGAACGACAAGCCTTTTTTGTCGCGCTGGTATTCGAATGCTTTGCGGATAGATTTCTTGGTTTTGGTCACATTGGCGGGTGTGTGTACCGCATGGCGTGCTACATAGCATGTGCCGGGCAGGTGTGCTACCAGCTCGGTCATCTTGAGCGGGTGACCCATAGATGCCACATCACGGCCATAAGGTGAGGTAGATGAGCGCATACCGGGCAGTGTGGTAGGAGCCATCTGGCCACCGGTCATACCGTAAATACCGTTGTTTATGAATATGATGGTGATGTTCTCGCCACGGTTGCAGGCGTGTATGGTTTCGGCGGTGCCTATGGCAGCCAGGTCACCATCGCCTTGGTATGTGAATACAAAATGGTCGGGCAATACACGTTTTACGCCTGTAGCTACTGCAGGAGCACGTCCGTGGGCGGCTTGCTGCATATCTATGTTCATAAACTCGTAGGCCAAAACCGAGCAGCCAACAGGAGCTATGCCAATGGTTTTTTCTTCTATTCCCATTTCTTCAATCACCTCCATCACCAGGCGGTGAGCCACGCCATGGCCGCAGCCCGGGCAATAGCTGAGAGGTTTTTCAGTGAGCAATCCGGTTTTCTTGAATACCAGATTCTCGGGTTTGATGATATCTTCTATATTCATAATTACTTGGTGCCTTTTATTATATTTTCTTCCATTACGTGCAGTACTTCTTCGGGCGATGGTATCATGCCACCGAAGCGACCGTAATGCTCTACTTTAATCTGATTGCCCACAGCCAGGCGCACATCTTCTACCATTTGTCCGGCGCTCATTTCTACTGCCAAAAAGCCTTTTACGCGTTTTGCAAGTTCCTGAAGCGGTGCGGTTGGGTATGGCCACAGGGTGATGGGTCTGAGCAAGCCCAGTTTCAGTCCTTTGGCACGGCCAAGTTGTATAGATTTCTGGCAAATGCGTGCGCTGGTGCCATAGGCTACAAATATGTAGTCGGCATCGTCGCACATGATGCTTTCGTAGCGAACTTCGTTCTCAGAAATGGCTTTATATTTGGCCTGAAGTTTAAAGTTGAATTGCTCCTGACGAGCCGATTCGAGCTCGAGCGATGTGATGATGCGTCGGTCGTTGCGCTTGTGTCCGAGGGTAGCCCATGAGCCATATTTCTCGTACAATTGGTCCATGGTGAGGCGTGGTTGCTGATCGAAAAGTTCTACTTTTTCCATCATCTGGCCTATGGCACCGTCGGACTGTATAAGAGCCGGATTGCGGTATTTGAATGCAAGCTCGAAACCGAGTTTCACGAAATCAGACATTTCCTGTACAGAAGAAGGGGCAAGCACTATCAGGCGGTAGTCGCCGTGTCCTCCTCCTTTGGTACTCTGGAAATAGTCGGCCTGCGATGGCTGTATGGTACCCAAACCAGGGCCGCCACGAACCACATTTACGAGCAAGCAAGGCAATTCTGCACCTGCTATATATGATATGCCTTCCTGCATAAGACTCATGCCGGGGCTCGATGAGCTGGTCATGGTCATTTTGCCGGCACCGGCAGCACCGTATACCATATTTATAGATGCAATTTCGCTTTCGGCTTGGAGCACTACCATTCCGGTACGCTCTTCCGGACGCTCTTGCATCAGGTATTCAAGTATCTCAGACTGAGGAGTAATAGGATAGCCATAGTATGCATCTACTCCGGCGCGTATAGCTGCCTCGGCAATGGCTTCATTGCCTTTCATTAATCTTAATTCGCCCATGTGTATAGCATTTTTTTAGTTTTCAGATACGGGTTGTTTGAGCCTGTAAACCGTGATTACAGAATCGGGGCATACGAGTGCACAATTGGTGCAACCTGTACATGCCACTGGTATTTCCATATATGCAAAATGGTATCCTTTCCCATTTACTTCCTGGGCAAGCCTTATCACGTTGGTGGGACATACTACAACGCAAAGTTCACAACCTTTGCATTTTTCTTTGTCCACAACAATAGCACCTCTTGCTTTAGCCATAGTTCAGATTTTATATTAGTTAAATTTTGTTTATTTCTATATTTTCCTCAAAAGTAAATATTCTGTATGGCAAAAATGCTTGCATTTGTCAGGTTTTTGATTTTATCTAAATATCTATTTATCTGTACATTGAATGCATGAAACGTAGTTTATTATCGTTCTATATAAGGCTTGTGATCATGCCTGTTTTTTATCTCTCTCATTATCTGTATTTTAAAAATTTCACACGTTTGCTGAAAAATTCTTTTTCAAATAATTTAGAATTATTCTCAATTACTGCCTTATTTTTGCAGTGAATCGCAAGTAAGCCCATTGCCTTTTTGGTCACCGGAAGAAATGTATTTTTTTGCATCTTCTTATTTGTGTGAAACATAGGGTTTGCCATTTAAATTTTGACTCAAATTATGAAATATATAATATCGTTTCCCCTCGTATTACTCACTTTGTTTGCCTTCAATATTCAGTCTGTCAGCCCTGTACTCGAAACCAATCAGGGGTTGAGCAATGCGCCCGAATTCTTGCGCGTACAAAACGAATGGATAGACACTACCCTATCCGGCATGAGTATGGACGAAAAAATAGGCCAGCTATTCATGATAGCAGCATATTCCAACAGGAGCAATGCATATACAGAACAATTTGCGGGAATAATAGAGAAATATAAGCCGGGAGGCTTGGTGTTTTTTCAGGGTACGCCCGACAAACAGGCGATGCTCACCAATTATTTCCAGACCATAAGCAAATACCCGTTGCTCATAGCCATGGATGCAGAGTGGGGACCATCTATGCGCCTGGATAGCACTCCGCTCATGCTTCAGCAGATGCAACTGGGTGCCATCACCGACAATATGCTCATATACGATTATGGGGTAGAAGTAGCCCGCCAGTTGAAATTGCTGGGAGTACACATCAACTTTGCCCCGGTGGCCGATGTGAACAACAATGCCCGGAATCCGGTTATCAACAGCCGCTCTTTTGGCGAAAACCGCGAAAATGTGCTCCAAAAATCGTATGCCTATATGCTGGGAATGCAAAAAAACAATATTCTGGCCGTAGCCAAACATTTTCCGGGTCATGGCGACACCGATACCGATTCGCACCACGCGCTGCCCATCATCCCGCACAACCGACAACGGCTCGACAGTGTTGAGCTATATCCGTTTCGCCAGCTCATAAAAAACGGACTGGGAGGCGTGATGGTAGCCCACCTGAATGTGCCCAAGCTCGATTCTATTCAAAATATACCTTCTTCCTTGTCGCAAAAAATCATAACCGGGGTGCTCAAAAACGAACTTGGCTTTGAAGGAATTATAATCTCCGATGCCCTCGAAATGCAAGGCGTAAGCAGCTATGGCAGCCAGCAGCAAATTGCCGTAAAAGTACTATTGGCAGGAACAGATATACTCCTTATGCCCGGCGACCTGGGGCAAGCCATACAAGGTATAAAAAACGCATTGGCACAGGGCGTGATAGACACGGCTACCATAGATATGCATGTACGCAAAATACTGCAGGTAAAATACTGGACAGGGGCGTATAGGCCAAAGGCTATAGATACTGAAAATCTGGGCGAAGACCTGAATAATCCTCAGGCTGAGCTTATAAACCGCCTCACCACCGAGGCCTCGCTTACTGTGGTAAAAGACGAATACAACCTGATCCCGCTCAAAAGGCTGGATACGCTCAGGATAGCATCACTGGCCATAGGCGATGGTACATTCTCGGCATTTGAGCCCGCAGCAGATTTGTACGCCCGGGTTACGCATTTCAGCATTCACAAAAATGCGAGTCCGCAGCAATGGATAGATATGGAAGCCAAACTGGCAGGCTACAACCTGATATTGGTAAACATACAAAATACCCAAAAATATAGCAGAACCTATGGGGTAACTGAAAACAGCCTCACCTTTGTGCAAAGATTGTCGTTCAGGCATAAAGTGATACTTACGGTTTTGGGAAATCCATACATCATGAATATGAAAGGTTTCCCCACCAGAAATACCACAACCATAGTGGCATACGATTTTTCACCCCTTGCAGCAGAATACAGTGCACAGCTCATATTCGGCGGCATAGCTGCACGCGGCAAGTTGCCTGTGAGTGCAGGTAAATTCCCTTCTGGTACAGGTGTAATTTCGTTGAAAACCCGCCTGAAATACAGCATACCCGAAGAGTTGGGCATACGGCGTGAAAATCTGAGCCCGATAGACAGCATTGTAAATGATGCCATTATGCGCAAAGCCATGCCCGGCTGCCAGATACTTGGCTCTAAAAATGGGATTGTTTTTTTCAATAAAGCATACGGATACCATACTTATGACACTACCCTGGCAGTCAAAACTACAGATATTTACGATGTTGCATCGTTGACCAAAATACTTGGCTCTGTACCTGCTATTATGTATGCCTACGAAAAGGAATACATAGAGCTCGATGCCCGATTGTCGGAATATCTTACTGCTTTGGATACTACAAACAAAAAAGACATCACCGTTAAGCAAGTTCTCACGCATCAGGCAAGGCTCAAGGCATGGATTCCGTTTTACCTCCACACATTCGAAAGGCAAGGAAGAAAAAGACTCGACAGGCTTCGGCCCGAATTGTATGCAAGTCAGCCGGATAGCTTACATATGCTGGAGGTTGCAAAAGACATGTATTTGCTTACAAGCTACACAGATACCATGCTTACCGAAATTTTTGATTCGAAGCTAAACCGGAAATCGGGGTATTTGTACAGCGACATTGGTTTTTTCATGCTAAAAAAAATAATCGAGGAAAAAACATCTTCCACCTATGATGTGCTGCTCGATTCGCTTTACTACAAACGTCTTGGGGCTTACACACTTGGCTACAATCCCATACACAAATATCCGCTCAATATGATTCCGCCTACCGAAGACGATAAAACATTCCGGAAACAACTCATACAAGGCTATGTACACGATTTTGGCGCAGCTATGTCAGGGGGAGTTGCAGGCCACGCCGGGCTATTTGGCAGTGCCAACGATGTGGCTAAGGTGATGGAAATGTACCTGGGAAAAGGTGAATATGGGGGAGAAAGATATGTTCAGGAATCCACCTTCCAGACTTTCAACTCTCAACCCTACGAACGAAACGGAAACCGACGTGCATTGGGTTTCGATAAAACCACTGGTACCTCCACGCCCGAGAATGGTGTTTGCTCTAGTGCTTCGTCGCTGAGTTTCGGACACACAGGCTTCACAGGAACCATAGCCTGGGCCGACCCGCAATGTGGGTTGAATTATGTTTTTCTTTCCAACAGAATATACCCAAGCCTCGACAACGAATTGTTGCAAAAAATGTATGTAAGGCAAAAAATACAAAGGGTGTTTTATTCTGCGCTGGCTGCCAAAGATGTGGAATTGTGAATGAACGTAGTTTTTAAAACAAATTCAGCATTTAGGGTCTGCTGAAAAACTCAGCCTCTCTCATAAATCCTCTTTATAACACATCTTATTCGACCGTATTCATTTAAAAAATAAGGTAATAAGGTAATCCTAGCTCTTTGAAATAATTTTCTACTAAGGTTTTAACTGAAAATAAGGTATTAAAACCTTATCGGTGGTTCAAACCATAGTAGAAATTAAAAGAATCAATGAATACAACCTTATTACCTTATTGATCATCTTAGGTGCTTGTTTTACTTCATTTTTAGTATTTATTGTTTGCATCAATACATGTAAACAAACCAGCTAAGTAATTAAATTACTGTGAGATTTTTATTTTTCAGCAGAACCTATCTAACGGTTATAGTTGTATGGCTAAAATGGTGATATCGTCGCGCTGATGCTCATCTTTCTGGAATTGTTTTAGTATGGTCATCATGATGTTTTTTTGAACATCCATTTCAAGCTCGGCAATTTCTTTAAGAAGAATCATAAGGCGCTCTGTACCGAATCTTTTTCTATTCAAATTATTCTGGTCGATATAACCATCTGAACTCAGATAAAGCATATCGCCCTTATAGAGTTGTAGTTGTTGCGATGTGAAGAATAGTTTATTGTTGCGGTTTATGATGCCGCCAATAGAAAAATGGTCCCCTTTTAAGAGTTGCAACTCTTTGGTTTGTTGGCGATATAGGATAAGCGGGCGTTTGGCACCCGCAAAAACTACATTGAAGTGATTGCTTCCTTTTTCAACACGAACTATGCAAACATCCATGCCATCTTTGTTTTCGGTTTGCTGCTGTTTCAGGGCTTTTACAACCTCTTGTTCCAATTCAGCCAGTATAGCACTTGGGTCTAAAATATGTTTTTCGTTTACAATAGAGCTCATAAGCCGCTCGGCAATCATAGACATAAATGCGCCCGGAACGCCATGCCCGGTGCAGTCTATCACCGCGAAGAATTGATATTTATCCACGCAACTCACCCAATACAAATCGCCAGATACCACATCTTTGGGCTCGTATATTACAAAAGTCTTGTGGTTTTTGTTTAGTTGGTCGTTGATGGGGAGTATGGCCTGTTGTATGTCTTTGGCATACCTGATGCTGGAATTTATGTGGTGGTTCTGAAATTCAATCTTAGCATTTTGTGTTTCGAGGTTTTCCTTTTGTAACTGAATTTCAATATTTCGTCTACGTATCTCCTGCTCGGCTACCTTTACTTTTGTAATATCTGAATCTATGGCAACCAGTTTCGATAAATTTCCGCTCTCGTCGAAAACAGGAGTGAGCGTTGTTTGCATCCACTTTTCATTTCCATCCCGATCATTTATTGCATTTTCATAGCTAAAGCTTTTTCCACTGTTTTTAAGGAGCTCAATTTTGTCTTGAATATTCTGGCCATTGGTATTATCGAGAATATTGGCGCCTCGAGCTGCCACAAATTCTTGCAGATTGTAGCCATATATTTGTTCAAAAGCAATATTTACCCATTCAATATTCAGATTTTTATCAAAAATGATTACTGCATTATCTGTCTCACTGGCCACTATAGAAAGCTTTTCAAGTTCACGGTTAGATTGGTGTAACAGTTCTGCTTGGGCAGTTATTTCCTCTTTTTGCTGTTGTATCTCGGCAGTTCTTTTTTGCACTATCTGTTCCAGGTTTTTATACTTATCATCGAGTTCGGCACTCAATTCTTTGTTCTGCATGAATGCCAGACTGAAGCGGTGAGAAATGAGGTAAGCCTGCGAAAACATAAATATAAAAAATCCGAAAGGAGCGAGATCTATACTCTGAATAAACCCGTTGATAAAAAGCATATCATTGAAGATTGCAATAAAAAAAGCAAGAATGCCTAATCCCAGAATCCATGCTGCAGGAGTGTGTCTGATGATGCTTTTAACTATTACAAAAATGTAATACACCAAGACGAGCAAGGTAAATAACTGATAATACTCCACGTAAAACGTAAAGAATTCAATATTGGTAAATATTACACTGGCACTGAAAATGGCAGAGACAGCAGTAAGTATGTGAATAAACTTAATCTGAACCATTTCTTTGAACAAGGAATGAATGAAATAGCCAAAAACAGGCATACCCATATAAAACGATAGGTATTCCAGTTTGTAAGAAAGTTGGAACGAGATTTCGGGAAAAATGTAACTCACGGATTCGCTGCCTGTGAGGGCAGTGCGCACAGCCATGAGCAGACTAAAAATGGCAAAAATGAGGGTCGATTTATCCTCACGTCGCATTCCAAACAGAGCAAAATGGTATATAGACATGAACAAGAGACTGCCAAAAAGTATCAAATCGAATGCGACATATTGAATTATATAAAAAAATATAGCCCAAGGGGTACCTATTTCTATGGAATTGTAAATACCGGAATGATGGTTTTCGAAATTGGCGATATGAATAACTACATGGTTGGTGCCATTCAGAAGCTTTATATGGGATATCTGAGGTTTAAATCCGCCCTTGAATTCGGCCTTGTTGGTAGCAATTTCGCCACTTGATGCTACTAATTGCCCGTTGATATATAGTTTGTATGCATCCAAAATTTGCCCCACATGTATTACCACATCCTTGTCTACACTATTGTTGAGCAATTCTAAATGGTAAGTACCATATCCCCACAAATAAGCAGTGTCCAACTGTGCATCCCAATAGCCCGGAACGCGTATTTGTTTCTTAGCGAGCATGTTCTGCTCCAATTCCTGAGGCTGAATAAAAGTTTGGGGGTAAAAATCCCAAAGGGTATCGAGAAAAACGACTTTGTTATTATCTATTGTATTGGTATTCAATTGCATTCTGGCATTTTGTGAATAAGCATGGAATGCACTCAAAACCAACATTGCAATAATGAAAGTGCATAATAAAAATCCTTTTATTCTCATTTCAATAATTATTAATACAATTGATGCTTAAGGCAAATTTGATACTAATGATGAATAAAACAACAAAAATTATTTGTATTCTAAAAAAATATTTCAACATGACCATTCTCGTTCATAGAATCAGAGATTTCCATTTATATGAGGCATAAGAAAATAAACCAGACTAAACTCATTGCTCTTCGCAAATTTGCAATCCGTTCAATAATAAAACAATCCTAACAATTCTTAACTTTAAAAAATCAGATGACTTGCATCAAAATTGATGTAATCTTTTACTTTTGCATAAACAAACCTATATTACATACCCCAATTAGCATATGCTATCAGTATTTTTAAAGGATTTCAAAGGCTTTTTTGGTTCGCTCACCGGATATCTGGTAGTCATGGTATACCTTACTACCAATGGAGTCTTGCTTTGGATTTTTCCCGGTTCGTTCAATATTCCTCTATCGGGGTATGCATCGCTCGATTCGCTGTTCATACTTTCGCCCTGGATGTTTATGTTTCTCATTCCGGCCATTTCAATGCGATTGATAGCAGAAGAAGCCAAAACAGGTACACTCGATTTGTTGCTTACACGCCCCATATCTGAGTTCGGGTTGATATTTGCTAAATACCTTTCGGCTCTGGTGCTGGTACTTATAAGTATTCTGCCTACGCTTATATATTTTTTCACGGTTTGGTACTTGGGTTCGCCACGTGGCGTGATGGACACCGGCGGCACGTCAGGTTCATTTCTGGGACTGATACTACTCGCATCGGTGTATGTAAGTATTGGAGTATTCAGCTCATCGCTCACCGATAACCAAATCATTGCATTTCTGATAGCCGTTATACTCACATTTATCATGTACATAGGGTTGTTTGAGCTGGGCAATCTTACCGGAATGAGGCCATTTGGCACTTATATATCGGCCCTCAGCATAGAGGCGCACTATATTTCTATAAGCCGTGGTGTGGTAGATAGCCGCGATATACTTTATTTTGCCAGTGCATCGTTCGTATTTTTGTATTTAACCACGTTAAAAATAAAAAGCAGAAAATGGTAGCCAATATATTTGAAAAACGTGGACATAAATGGGGTAAATATTCGGGAATAATTCCTACCCTATTGTTGGTTCTGGTGGTAAACCTAATAGGCGCATGGGTGTATTTCCGGGCAGATCTTACTGCCGAAAAACGGTATTCGCTGCATACTACAACCAAGGAAATGCTAAAATCACTTGACAAAGAAATTGTCATTAAAATATATCTGGAATCGGACGATATGCCCATCCAGTTTGCCCGCCTGCGTACTTCACTTATAGAGTTGCTCAACGAATTTGATGAACAAACGCGTGAAGATATTTTCATCACCTACGAAAATCCTACCCTCGCAGCCAACAAAGAACAGCGTTTTGCAAAATATAAGTACCTGCAAGAACTGGGACTGAAACCATTTGAAGTGGAGCAATCTGACGTAGATTCTAAGGAATCGGTGATGCTTTTCCCGGGCATAGTGATTAGCTACAATGGCATGGAAACAGGTGTGAGTTTGCTCAAAAAAGAAGCTACGGTAGTACCCGGATCGGAAATGAATATCCAGAATTCTATACAGTCGCTTGAGTATGAACTGACCAATGCATTGCGCAAACTAAGCCAGAACGAAACACGTAAAGTAGCATTCATAGAAGGACATGGCGAACTGAGTGAATACGATGTATCCAGCATAGCCAACAGCCTGAGCGAGTACTACGAGGTGCAGCGGGGGCCGCTTACCGGCCAACTTGGCAACTTACAAACATTTGATGCTCTGATTGTAGCAAAACCTACGCAACGTTTTTCAGAGATTGATAAATACATACTCGACCAATATGTAATGTATGGCGGAAAAGTACTTTTTATGCTCGAAGGTGCTCAGGTTGAAATGGATAGTCTGAATCGTCAAGCACAAACCCTTGCCATTCCATTTTCTAATAACCTCGAAGATATGCTCTTTAAGTACGGTGTGCGCATAAACCCCGATTTGGTTGAAGATATGCAATGTACACAAATAGGCGTTTCTACAAATGGCTACGATGGCCAATCCGTTATACGCTGGTATCCATGGACATACTTCCCGCTGCTGCTTACCAACAATTCACATTCCATCAATAAATACCTCGATGTTATTCGTACAGAATTTATAAGTACTGTAGATACTGTAAACCCCGATTTGCCGGTGAAGAAGACCGTTTTATTGTCTACCTCGGCATATTCGCGAATCAATGGTACCCCACTTCCGATACATTTCGAGAACCTGGGAAAAAAAATAGAAGCTTCAGATTTCAGAGCACCATCCAAGCCTGTAGCCGTTTTGTTGGAAGGCAGGTTTACAAGTGTATTTGCCAATAGGCCCGCACCTTTGGTTAAAGAAGGATATATCCCAAAATTTGAAAGCGATACAGGAAAAGTAATCGTAGTTTCGGATGGAGATATGATAAAAAATATAGTTTCAGACAAAGGTGAACCCTATCCGCTTGGTTTCGACCGTTATGCAAAACGTGTTTTTACAGGAAATACTCAATTTATAGTAAATGCTGTGAATTATCTGTGCGACGATATGGGACTTATGACCATTCGCAACCGTGAAATTAAGCTAAGGATGCTCGATAAACAGAGAGTCAAAGAAGATCTACTATTTTGGCAAATTGTAAATGTAGGCGGAACGCTATTGTTTATCAGCCTTTTCTCATTTGGTATGTTGTACATGCGCAAACGCAGATATGTGAAAGAGATGAAAAACAGCTAATTACAAAATAATGGCTGACCGAAAAAACTAAATGAATTGCTAGTCGTTCGGCTTTTTGCGCAATTCATTTATCCGTTCATCAGAAAGCTGGGTATATTTTGCAATTTTTTCGTTGGTTTCGCCATTGGCTATCATTTCCAATGCAATTTCAATCTTCACTTCCAATTTTCCTTCAATTTTTCCTTCAATTTTTCCTTCTAATCTTCCTTCCAACTTTCCTCTAAGTTCGCCCTCAATTCTTGCTGTTCTCAATACATCGGCATCGCGTATCAGATTTACAAGGTATTTTTCGTATCGTTTACGTTCAGCGTCAGTCATATTTATTTCGGAAAGTACTTGCTCTGCTATATCTATATTTTTGGACACCGAACCTGCTGCGACTTCATTGTTTTTGAAAATATAAATCCATTCATCAATTCGTTTCTGAATAATATTCCGATATCTCTCAACGGTAATGAGATAGTATTCCGGGAAAATATGCTTGTCAACCATGAGCAGAGGTTCACCCGTATTGATTCCCGTAAATTTAGTTGTGCCGTAGTACAGATAATCGTCTCCCAAACCCAAATTGAAATATAAAATGCTGATTGAAATAACTTTACTGACGTCGGTAAAGTCTTGTCTTAGTTTCTGGTGCTCCACTATTATTTTGGATGTAGAATAAAGCAGACTTTTCAAGTAATCCATTTCCCGCACATTCTGTATCTCTATATAAATTTTTCGGTTCTGGCTATCTAGTACCAAAAGATCAATACGAATAAAATTATCATCCTCGTCCTTTGGAAGAACCCCTCCAATACTTCGAAATTGGCCTTATCGCGCAATAGGCTTTTCATGGCCCAGTCAAATCGTATCAGCTTTTTATTGGACATAATTCAACGTGTATGGTATATATGCAAAATTAATCATATAAATTCATAATCACAACATAAAGAAATATTCAAATACTCGGTTCCTTCTCGAAAAGGAATGAAACTTATGATTTGAAACTAGATAGTATCTATGTTAGGCTGAATATGGAGCTCGAAAGTATCGAGGTTTAGGGCAAGCAGATTGCCCAAGCGGGAAGTGTCCTTGTGTTTGTGCTTCTGGTTGTATACAGCACCATTATCAAGATTAATTACAAGGTTTCGGTTCTCAACCATGCTTATTATGTCTTCAATATATGCGGGCTGATGTCCGTGCACTATGATCCTGTTGCCTTGGTATTGGGTGTTTGGTGTCATACCACGATACCAAATCATAGAAGTAAGGTCATCAAAAGGATTTTCTTTGGTAAAATCGAATCCACCGTGAACCAAGAAAAAATTATCAAGGATATAATAATAAGACAAAGATTGGAAAAATTTTCTGTATTTCTTACGTACTTTATTGTCTTTGAGCAAATTCAATGCATTGTTTTTCTTTAGATGCCACTCCAAAAAGCGGAATTCCTCTTTGTTATACTCCAAAAGCATTTCCTCGTGATTTCCTCGAAGCGGGAAAATCTGATATTCTTCATTTCTTAGGTTTAAAATAGTATCAAGCACTCCTTTAGTATCTATTCCTTTGTCTACATAATCTCCCAAAAGAAAAAGCTGATCATTTGGTGTAAGTTTAATTATATCGAAAAGCAAAGTATGAAAAGTCTTGCTACAACCGTGTATATCGGGTATTACAAACCTTCTACCGGAATCGGGACGCGGTATATATTTAAAAACTTCAGCACCTGGCATTGGCTTTGGTTACCTACTTGAGTTTTTTGAAACGATCGAGCTCATTGTATGCATCATCAAGGCGTTTTTGCCATTCACGTTCTTTCTCGCGCAAGCTGGTAATATCAAAAACTATTGCTATCACTTTACTGAAACGCCCTTCATCGTCTTTTACCGGAGCGAGTGTTTCGTAGAACCAACGTTCGCTTTCGGTGAACTGAAAGTGACGGTCTGCAGACACTACTTTGCCTTTGCTTAGATCTGCCCAAAGAGACTGATATTCAAGTGTATTTACATCCGAATCGTACATATAATCGCTGTGGTGACGACCTTTGAGTTGATCCAGAATCATATCCGAAAGTTTCAGGTAACGCGGGTTTGCAGAAATCATCATACCTGAAATGTCATACTCGGCAAGGCCAAGCGAAGTATTGATGGCACTATAATTACTTTCAAGTTTGAACCGCTGCGAAGTGATATCTTGAATCTGCTTATCGTTTTTGGCGGCAAGCTGAGCCATTTTTATTTCATAGTCTTTTTTTATCTTATCGCGTTGCAACGTTTCTTGCTGAATTTGTATTTCTTGAGCAGTAGCCATCTCAATTATTTTTTGGCGCATTTGTTCTTCCTGCGAAGCCAAACGATTAGATTTTTCCTGCAATTCAGTAAGCAATTTGCTGGTTTTGATATTTATTTTAACCCTCGAAATAGCAGATGCAATACTTTCTCCTATTTTCTCGATAAATTCAATTTTGTATGGCTCTATTTCGGTAAATGAAGCCAATTCTACAGCGCCATAAATATCCTTGTCTATTTTTATAGGCACTATTACTAAACTGCGAGGGGTATCTGTACCCAATCCACTTGAGATGTGTATATATCCCGGTGGTATATCGGTAATGTACATGGTTTCATTTTCCTTGACTGCTTGCCCTACCAATCCAACACCTACTTCAATACGTTTTTCTTTATATTTTTTGCGATCGTATGCATAAAAAGCCGCCAAATCGAGATAAACATTATCGTCTTCTTCATTCAATATAAACAAACCACCTTGATTTACATTCAGATATTTGACCAATTCACTGATGATGATTGTTGAAAGTTCTTCAAGATTGTCGTTATTTTCACGGAGAATTTCACCAAACTTGGCAATACCTTGAGTTGCCCAACTACGCTGATTATCGAGTTGCTTACGCAAAGCTTCATCGGAGGCTGCACGTTTCAGGTTTTCACGCATTAGCAACAAAGAGTTGCCCAAAGCATCCTTTTCGCTGAGTGGCCTGAATTCGCTAATAAAGTTCCCTTTACCTATTTCGGTAGCGAAGTCAGAGATTCGTCGCAATCCGCTTATGAGCTCAAGCAGTGCCTTCGACATTTCACCAATCTCGTCGGAGGTAAGTTTTAAATTCTGATCTGGTAGTTCACCTTTTCCCATCTGGTTTATAACTTCTTTCAGCGTATCAATGGGTCGAACCAATGCCCGCGATGTAACAAAGAATATAACAATGATGGAAATCGCAAGTAAGATACCCATACCTACAATAAGCTGTTGGAATCTGGCGAACGAACGTTTGGTTTGTAGGTTGGCCTCTTCAGCAATTTTGCTATGGCTTTCTATTAGCTTACCAAGTTTTACCAAAATCCTGTCGGTGAGCAATATAAGGTCGCCATTCTCTTCCACTTTCATTGTGGCAGGAAGCAAGATGACAAAATTGTCATAGCTTTCAAAATTGTTGAGCTGATCCATGATCAATTTATGTTCTTCGAACAAGGTATCTATAGATTGCGTAAGCTCTCTGAATGCTTGCAAATCTCCTTGATCCCAACCTCCGGCTAGCAAATTTAATCGTTCGAGCAACTCCGGATATTCGGTGGCATGTATATTTCTGAGTTTCATTTTGTCCTGAGTGTCAGGAAGTTTTTCAATAAAAACCCAGTTTTTAATCAACATTTTTGAGTTTGTAATCAGAAAGAATAAGTCGTTGAGATACGCTGTGGATGGCGAGTATACTTCTGTTATCTTTTTATTGATTTCCAGATTTTCGCCAAGTGTAGTATATGTTTCTGTACTGGTCCAGAGCACGGCAATGAGCAGCACGCCGAATCCAATGGCCAATTTTCTGCCGATTGTAAACCTTATCTTCATCCGTATATTTTTTACAAAATGAGTAGTTTTTGCTTAAAAAACACTACTAAAATAACAAATTCCTTACCACTAAAGTAATACTTATTGTTTAAACTGCATAAGTTTTTTTTATATTACTGATTATTAAGCACTAATATTTTAAACATATCATATTTTTCAACAATTATCAGATAATGGCCTACTAAAGTTATAAAAATATACTGCCAATATGTATCATGCGCATGCAATCAATTTATTTGGGTTTAAAAGCATCTATCACAAAAGTTGAGGAAATACTAAAAGTTATCCTTTTCTAACCCACGTTTATAAGTACACGCTATACAAAATCATCAACTTTTACCTGGTTTTTGATAGTTCAATTTTTAGGACAGGTTCAAAATTGAAATTTAGTTGTATTTTTGTGGATTATTGAAAATTGACAAATGAAATATTTGATATCGTTATATGTCTGGATTACCGGAGGTTTTGTTTTTATTTTTACCCTATTGTGGCTTATAGTTGCAACATATTTTGCATCGTCACCAAAACTCGACCCTATGTTTAAGCGTCTGCTCAGGCTCATATTCAAGGTTATATTTGTACGGGTAGATGTGGAAGGACTTGAGCATTTGGATAAAAAACAAGCATATTTCTTTATGCCCAACCACATCAGTTTTCTTGATATACCGCTTACTGCTGGCTTTATTCCTTTTTTTATAAGAGGTGGAGAGGCTGCTCACCATTTCAAATGGCCATTTTACGGCAGGGCTACCCGTAGGTACGGCAACATACCCATAGACCGCAGTAGTGCTACCAAAAGTATGGAAAGTTTTGAGCGGCTAAAAAATTATGCCCTTGCCGGTAATTCTGTTATCATATTCCCCGAAGGTACACGCACCCGAGATGGTAAATTGCAAAAGCTAAAAAAAATGCCTTTTCTGATGGCTACTAAAGCAGGATTGCCTATAGTTCCGGTTGGTATTTCGGGCATGTGGGAGCTAAGCCCCAAAGGAGGGTGGTTGATAAAACCGGTTCCCTTGAAAATAAAATTTGGCAAGCCCATAGCTGTAAACGTACCCGAAGGAATTACGGCCGATGAACTTGCCAAAATAACTGAAGAGCAATTGAAAATGCTTATCGAAAGGCCTTAATCTTTTACACAACGTACGCTATTACCGCCGTCTTTGCTCGAAAGCGCCTTCATGACTTGTGGGTTGCCCCTTACAATCATTTTCACACTTCCCAAATTGGCTTCGGGTTCAGATTTTACCCAATACCAACCGCTGTTGCCCATTCCATCAAATTTTCCGGAATCTTCGCCACGCAGCCCACTAAGTGTAAGGTTCAGACCAGTACTACCACCTTCGAGCAATTGTGGTACAATATCCACTTCTGCAATGTTTTTGAATACATTGTCCCAATCGGCTTCGGTAGGGAGGCTCCATCCTTCCGGGCACATATTGGCAGCCACTTCATAGCTATACAACCTACCGTTTTTTGTTATGTCGGCTTCAGGATATACAAAAGATTCGAGCTCAACTCCACCTTTTGTCTGTTTAGCTCTCAGGTTTTCGGCCATCCATAGTTTACCGCCAATAGTAACAGTCTTATATTCATTCCCGTCTTTATCCTTCACCGTAGTTTGCGCTTGCATCTGGAAAGTGAGGAATGAAATAAATACAAAAAATAATATTTTGATTTTCATGGGTAAAAGTATTTGGTGATTAAATATATGACACTTAAAGATATAAAAAAAGAGGGAATGTAACATTCCCTCTTAGACTTTAAGAGCTAATACTATTAATAGAATATGTATTGGCTGTTTTTAACTGCGTTAGCAGATTTTTTGTAAGAGAAAACGATGTTGTCAAGGTTCTCAAAAGTACCATTAGCATTGTTAGGTGTACGATTTACAGCTTCAATTTTGATAACTGCATATTTTTCTTCACCACGAAGTTTAGCAACAAAAATGTCACCAGTCATAACTTCAGCAGCAAGTTTTGCAACAGCTGTACCAGCAGCGTAAGCAGCTTTAGCTGATTCGTAGCTAGCAGTAGCATAGTCAAAACCAGTTACTTTTACGTATCTGGTAGCATTACCAGCTTCCCATTTAGCATCGAAGAAACCATTGTCAGGAGTAGTAGCAGCGGTAGTAGTGTTTTTCATGTCTTTGTCAGCTTCTGCATCAGCAGATTTTTTCTCAACATTTTTCACTAAGTCCCAAGCACCTGCTTTAGCACCCAACATGTGGTAGATAGTACCATTAGAAGCTACAAGGTTAGCAACAACTGTGAAAGAAGCAGTAGCAGAGCCTTCGCCTTCTTTGTCAGTCATAACTGTGAATGTAAGTGTGAAAGCCATACCAGCTGTTGCATCAGCAGGAATGTTTACAGTTACGTCAACTGAACTTGAACCTGAAGCAAAGTTTGCATTGGCAGAAATTTTTCCGCTAGCATCGGTAACAGCTACAGAAGAAGCAAAATCTTCTTCGTCAGTAGTAGCAGCAGTTACAGTGTAAGTAACAGCAGTAGATTTTTCGAAACTTGGTTTGCCTTTCAGAGCAACTTCAACTGTTGGAGCAACTGCATCGTCGGTACAAGAAGCGAAGATACCCATTGAAGCGATCATCATAAATGCCATCAAATAATTCAAAACTTTCATAAGTTTAATTTGTTTTGGTTAGTAATTTAAATTAATTAAAAACTTAGCTATAACGCTACGAATTTTGGTTTAGTATTTTATTTCTGAAAGAAAATTTCATCGATAAACTACACTGCAAAGATGCAATGATTATTCTTTGGGTTGCGTAGCTTTAACATTATTTTATACATTTTACTTATCTTTTAAAATATCTGCTATTTACGTAGGCGCTTCCATTCCTTCAGATATGCTTTTGAGAAACGTTTGTACCATTTGTCCTTCATAGTATATTGTAATACTAGCAGTTTAGAATCTGCTTGTGCATCTTTCTGATAATCAGACAAAGCGAGTTGGCGAGCAGCAGCTTCCTGTATTTGGCGGGTTTCGGATGCCGAGTATTTACGTTTCCTAAGTTCATCCAAATAATAAAGTCCTTTGAGCGGATTTTTTTCACCTACATATTTCTGAGCCAGGTAGTATATGAAATCGTTATTTTTAGTAAGTGCAAAATTCTCGAGGGGTAAGTAATTAATATTGAGGCTTCTTAAGTTAAATTCAGTATGGTATGATTCCAGCTGAGCATAAATTTCTATCGCTCGTGTAAATGACTTACTCATTATCAGGCTGTTTACTTCTATCAGGTATTCTTCAAATCGGGCAGCTGGAAAGATTTCATCGAGCCTGGCAACAACGTTAGATGTATTAATTTGACACTCATTATATTGATTTGAAAATGAAATTGCTTCTGCCAATTTTCGTTCAGCCTCAATAAATGTTAATTTTTTAATAAGCATTTCGCCCTCTTGCGCCAATTTTTCGTACTGTGCATATCTGTTCTGGCATTCTTTGCTAAATATTTTTGCCCGAAGGTCGTCCAATTTGGCTGTTACATCGGTATTGGTGCTCATATTATAACTAACAGCTATCTGCCTGGCTTCAGCAAATACACTTCGTGCTTGGTTGAGATTATTCTGGTTTACTAATTCGTATCCGCGTTGAATGGTAATATCGCTTGCCTTGCTGAAAAACACCAGAGCCTCAGTTGGATTGCTGCTTATCAGATTTTTGCCTCTAGCAATATAATCTGTATACTTCGCTTGATTTATTCTTTTTTCCAGAGCATTCTCTAGTGGCAACTCGCTCAAGCGCCAAGTATACCTATAGTCCGAAGCTTTTTGCAAGTAATTTGAAGATATTCCATTGCGTGCTTCCAGTTCAATTTGGTCAAGCTCCGGTGTGCAATTTACGCTTTTGTAAGTTTGGCAAATCCTTCGTGCATTTTTCACCTGTAGCAGTGCTTCTTCCCATCTGGCGTTGTACGATGAGCTATTGGCAGACTGTGTGTAGGCATTATATAAGTTGTTGTATTGTTCGGCTATGGCGGGCTCATAGTTGAGAAAGAGTGCATACTGCTGCCCCAGTGCATTGGCCTCACCTATTTGTTTTTCAGCATTGGCCAACTGATTGCCATTGAGCATATTTATGATATTATCGAGCATCTGTCCGAACAAACCCACCGCAGCATCAGATGTAGCATTTGCAGTTTTCTCAGCGCAGTTGTACAATTGCATCCGCTCGCAAAATGTATTTATTGCGGTTATCTGCTTCAGTGCCTCATTGTAGCTGCGTTGTTTTGTACTTTTTGTGGCAATATTGAGCAAGGCATCTATTATGTCTTCAGCCAGTTGCTCATTGTTGGTAGTAGCAGCTGGGTCGGTACGCAGGCGTTCTTTCACATACAATACTTTCTCCATGGCCTCCGTGAGTTTGTTTTTTTGATAAAAGATGCGGGCAGTTTCAATTATTGCAGGAGCGAAATCGGGATTTTCCCTTAGGGACATGTTATACCAGTGCAAGGCACCATCCGAATTTCCTGCTTGTGCCAACTTGAATCCTTGTTCAAAATAGATACCTGGCAACATCCTTATTTGCTGTTCCACATCGTTTTCGGCCGCATTGAGTTTATTTTCAGTTTCGCGGAAGTAAGACGAAAATCTGAGAGGATCGTTTTGATGCAAATCAAGTTTGCGGTAATAGTCTTTGCTGTCGATCGCCCTTATATCTGCTCGCATATTGCGCAGGTTTTGCTGCTGAATGCGAAGCTGATCGAGTTGGTTCAGGTTTACCATTCCCATCTGTCGATTTATGTTTTCAAGTATTTTAGCGTCTTTGTAGTATGCATTTATAAGGTCGGTGTATTCTGATATTCTTGTATAAGTCTGAAAACTATATACCAAAGATATATCGGATATATCCATTTTGAATCTGCTGCGGGTAGTATCTGTGTAGTTGAAATTAAAAAGTTGAGTTTGTCCGTTCTTAAAATCTTCGGTGTATTTTTTTTGCCAAACCAAGCTTTTGCTTGGGAATGAAATTAGATTTACTGTAAAGTTGATCTCATCGGGCATGAGCATATGGGTGAGGGGAAAATCTTTGTAAAAGCAATCTCCCGAAAATTCGGGATTTCTTATTTCTGCAGAAAGTTTTAGCTGTGTGCCAGTTTGCAGTATTTTGGTTATCTCATCGTATCTCACATCTACCGAAACCGAATATAGCGGAATATTATTGGCATCGGAAATAAGCTTGATGATGCGTTGCGCATTAAAATCGGTCTGGTGCGGATTGTTGTAATTTATGGAATACAAAACCCGCACGTTGTCTTGGAATACAACTTCCTGTGCTTGTGTTTCTGATTTGAAAAAGTGTAAAAATATGATGAGTGTGCAGAGTATATTTTTCATGAAAAATAATTTTGGTTCATTTTATGGTAAAATTATAAAATGCTATTGAATCTGACATGAAAAAAAACTTGTCATATTTATTGGTTTCGGTTTTTACAAAAAAATAATCCCTACCGTTTTGTTTTGCTGCGAAAACTAAGGTAGGGAATATAATTTGTGATGAATCTGAAGAATAATGAGATTCAGCAGCGAGGCACTATTGCTTATCGAATTGTTCAATAACATGCTGCGGTAATCCAATGTCCTTTAGTTTCTGAATTCCTTCGGTCAGCCGTCTTTTGCAAGCCATGAGTACTTCTTTTTCGTCGTCTATCTCTATTAGCATAGTCAGAATTTCCAAACTGGCTATGATCTCATC
>JAIFMY010000196.1 GCA_020048155.1 Bacteroidota bacterium | reverse complement strand
CAGGAAACGCAACTTTTGAAAATTCTACACTTTATAATACTGTTGTTCGTACTCTTAATACCGGTACCAACATATTGAAATGGAGGGTTGACAAAAATAATTGTATTGCAGAGGATGAAGTACAAATAACGAATAATGCTCCTACACGTGCTGATGCTGGCATAAGTGAGTCTACTTGTAACCTTACTTATACGCTTCAAGGAAATGTTCCTACTATCGGTACTGGTCGTTGGTACAACCGTTTCCGATGGGAAATTTCCAATGGATTGTGTATAAGTACAGATACTGTTGTGATTACAAATAATGGACTACCAACTCCTTACGCTGGTCAGGACAGAGCTATTTGTACTACCAATACAAGTGTGTCAGTGAGTGATCCTTCTCCTGCTACAGGTTATTGGACAGTACAAGAAGGTTATGCAAGTATTTCCAATCCAACATCTAATATTATTACAGTATCAGATTTAAGCTCTGGAACTAATAAATTACGATGGACAATTTCTGATAATAGTTGTAGCTCATACGACGAAGTAAATATTGTCGTAAATGAACCTTCAGTTGCAGATGCTGGAGTTGATGATGAAGTTTGTGCTATTACCGCCAATTTAGAAGCTTTGGCTCCTGAAGTAGGAAAAGGGAATGGTTATTGGACTGTTGTAGATGGTGCCGGTATTATAATCAATAGCACTGATGCTGCTACTTCAGTTACAGCTTTGGGTATAGGTTCAAATACTTTTAAATGGACTATTGATAAAGATGGTTGCACCACCCAAGACGAAGTAGTAATTACAAACTATACAGTTGTAGCCGACGCCGGAAGCAATCTTGATGTATGTTCAAGTACTTCTATGCTGTCTGCTGTGAGTCCGTCCACTGTAAATACTACAGGGTCATGGACGAGAAGTGGCAGTGCCGGAAATATTACCAATTCAACTGCCAATACTACTTCTGTTACAGCTTTGGCTATAGGTGCCAATACCTTTAAATGGACTGTTACTAACAGTCATTGTACAGCAAGTGACGAGGTCTCTATTACCAATAATCAATTTACAGTTGATGCTGGGGGTGATATCGAAACTTGTATTGACAATACTGCTTTAAATGGTACCGATCCTACTATAGGTACTGGTAAATGGGCAGTTGCTGGTGGTACTGCTAATATTGCCAATTCTACATTATTTAATTCTATGGTTGCATCTATTGGCGAAGGCACAAATACTCTGGTTTGGACTGTCACTCGAAATAACTGTACATATAGCGATACTGTTGAGATCAATTACTTGGTCGTATCTGCAAATGCTGGTTTGAATAGAATTATTTGCGAAGATACGGTTTTACTTTCTGCAATAAATCCGGAACCCGCCAATGGCTATTGGACTCGAATAAGTGGACAAGGTGTTGTTGATGTTCCTAGCATTTATAATTCTATTATTCGAAACATTGGTAGAAATGACAATATCTTCCGTTGGACAGTTACTTATGGCAATTGTACAACTTTTGATCAGGTTACTATTACAAGCAACAAGCCTAGCGATGCCTCCGTGGGCGACGATCAAAACGTTTGCTCTGATGTTACTAATATTTCCGCAACCAGCGTTTCGGAAGGTACGGGTACTTGGAGTGTTATTGTGGGTAGCAGTATTGTCGTAAATTCTAACGATTTCAATACTACTGTTACCGATCTTTCTCCCGGAGCAAACATTTTCCGATGGACAGTTGAGAAAGGCAGTTGCTCTTCTTATGACGATCTTCTTATTACGAACAATTCTGTAGATGCAGTTGCAGGCGTTAATCGTACAGTTTGTGATTATACTACAAAATTGAGCGCTTTCGATCCTACACCTGGTAAAGGTTTCTGGACTGTTGTTGGTGCGGGACCTATTGTTGTAAATTCTACTTTATTCAATAGTGTTGTTACTAATTTGAATAATGGGGATAATTTCCTCCGTTGGACGGTCGAAGCCAATAGCTGCCAAACTTCTGATGAAGTTAAAATCACCAATAATGCTGTTGTTTCAAATGCTGGGTCTTTACTTTCAGTTTGTAATGATTATGCTGATTTAGCTGCCAACGATCCAGGAAATGATGCCGTTGGAAATTGGAAAATTGTCAGTGGTGCTGGTGTATTTGAGAACTCTACACTCTACAATAGCCGTGTAAACGGTCTTGCCAGAGGAAATAATAGATTACGATGGATAGTAACCGGAAATACTGCTGAACTGTGCGCAGATTCTACAGATGTAATTGTCGTAAATAAAGAAGTTGTTGTAAATGCCGGGGATAATGAATCTACTTGCGATGCAACTTATCAACTCTTTGCCGATAATCCTACCAATGGTGGAACCGGTGTATGGACTATTGAAGTCGGTTCTGGTGTCTTTGAAAATAGTAATATTTACAATTCAAATGTTACTGGTATGCAACCTGGTCCAAATGTATTCAAATGGACTGTTTCTGAGCCTTCCGGTTGTGTTAATTCTGATTTGGTAACCATTGATAATATTTCAGTGAATGCCAATGCTGGATTTGACCAAACTATTTGCGAAGACTACTACAGGCTTGCAGGCAGCGATCCCGCAAGTGGATCAGGATATTGGTCTGTAGTCGCTGGTAGTGGTATTTTCGATAACTCTACTGACCGTACTACTTATGTTCGTAATATGAGTAAAGGTGTAAATAGCTATCGTTGGAATGTAAACCAAGGCATTTGCGAATCTTTTGATGAAGTGCAAATCATTAGTACCAAAGTAGCAGTTGATGCTGGTCCTAATGCTTCAATTTGTATAGATAATACAACACTTGCTGGCTCTGCTCCTGGCGCAGGCACTGGTAGTTGGTCTATTGTATACGGGGATGCAATCTTTGAAAATTCAAACCAGTTCAATACCAATATATCCGATATTGCTGCTGGGGTAAATACATACAGATGGACTGTGTTTGATGGTACTTGCTCTAGCTCTGACGAAGTAACTATTACGAATAATACATTTACCGTTTCTGCTGGGAATAATGTTCCGTTATGTGTGGATACTGTTCAATTATTGGGAACTCAGCCGGGTGTTGGTGGATCGGGATATTGGACGAATGTTGGTGGTGCTGGTGCAATGATTGCAAGTTCTACTTTATACAATACTTTAGTTACCAATCTTAGCTCAGGGTCTAATTCATTCAAATGGACAGTTGTTCGCAACAATTGTAAATTTGAAGACGTTGTGACCATAACTAATAATTCTTTCACTACTTATGCTGGTGATGACCAAGATATTTGTACTGATAACACGAGTCTTGTAGGTGAAAATCCGCAAGAAGGAACAGGAATCGGTACAGGAGCATGGTCAGTAAACACTACCGCTGCTATTGCCAATACAACTGCTTTCAATACCATTGTAAATGGTTTGACCGCCGGGAACAATACATTTACCTGGGCTGTTACTCGTAACGGTTGTACCGCTACATCTGATATTGTAGTGAACTACAATAAAGTAATAGCAACTGTAGGATCGGATTACCCTGTTTGTACAAATACTGCCAATCTGATAGCTAATAAACCTGCAAGTGGTAGCGGTGTCTGGACTCGGATATCTGGTACAAGTATTATCATGAATTCTAGTAATTCTAGCACGGCGGTCACCAATCTTTCTATTGGGGCCAATAAATACAGGTGGACTGTCACAAACGGTATTTGTTCAAAATATGCTGAGATTACTATTACCAATAATTCATTTAATACCAATGCCGGAGCTACTCAAAGGGTTTGTGCCGATTCTACTCAATTAACCGGTGCTGATCCGGGTACTGGTTCTGGAATCTGGACTATCGTTTCTGGGTCTGCTGCATTCGATGAATTTACCAATAGCACCACCAAAGTAAAAAACTTAAATACTGGCGAGAATATATTGCGTTGGTCAGTTAACAATGGTTTCTGCACTGCATCATCTGATGTATTCATTTATAACGACAAACCTACCGATGCTTTCTTGCCTGAAGATTTATTTGTTTGCAACGATCAAGCTGTCCTCAATGGCAATCCTCCTTCAATCGGCACTGGATACTGGTCTGTACCTAACGGAAGAGGTACTTTCTCTAACTCTACGGATATAAGTACTACTGTGACTGATTTAGGAAAAGGTTCTAACATTATAAGATGGACCATTGTTAACAACAATTGCAATTCTTATGATGACATTAGTGTGATAAATAATACTGTAATCGCAAATGCCGGAATTTCTGATGCTGTTTGCGGGGATAGTACTATTCTTAGTGCTACTGATCCTGGGGCAGGCGTGGGAACTTGGAGTGTCGTTTCTGGTTCCGGTATCTTCAAAAATGATAATGATCCAAATACCATGGTTACTAATTTGGGTACCGGCAACAATACTTTGCGCTGGACTGTGGAGGAAAACAATTGTGAAGCTTTTGACGAAATCATAATAACCAATGATGAGCCTACTCAAGCAATTGTTACCAACGATAAGAAAATATGCGTTGACTCATATGTACTCATCGGAAATAAACCTTTGGTAGGAACTGGTGCATGGACTATTGAAGGTGGATTTGGTGATATTCTCGAATCTACAGCATATAATACCAATGTAAACAATCTTGGTACAGGCGTAAATACATTCCGTTGGACCGTCACACAAGGCAGATGCTCATCATTTGCTGAATTTGAAATAGAAAATAACACTGTTTATGTTCAGGCCGGTGTTGATAAAGATGTTTGTGGAAACATAACTGCACTTCAGGGCAATGACCCTGAAGGGGGCTCAGGTATTTGGACTGTTGAAAGTGGTTCCGGTATACTTGCAAATCCTTCTTTATACAATACACAAGTAACAAATCTTAGTCGTGGTCTCAATACTTTCAAATGGAGTATTACACGTGGCGACGCTTCAAGCGGTGTTTGTAGTGCTAGCGATAAGGTACTTATTTACAATAATTCTTACGAAGCGAATGCTGGTTTGGATGAAGAAGTTTGTGCTGATAGAACTACGCTTGTAGCCAACGATCCTGGAAACGGCTTCGGTCGCTGGTCGGTTGAAGCTGGTGCTGGAATTTTTACCAATTCTACTTCATCAGTTACTGAAATACAAGGTATCGCTCCGGGTTCTAATACCTTGAGATGGACTGTGACCGTGAAAAATTGTGATTCGTTTGATGAAGTTGAAATTTTTAATAATTCAGTAAGTGCTATTGCTGGTAAAGACAGAATAGTTTGTGGTAGTGCTACTAACCTCATTGGCAACGACCCATCTCTTGACTATGCTCAAGGGGCTTGGACTGTACAAGGTGGAAAAGGTGTTTTCTACAATTCGACTTCTTACATTACAGATATCACTGGTCTCGGCCCAGGTCTGAATACCCTTAGATGGTCTGTTTCACGTGGTAACTGTAAAGATTACGATGATGTAATCATTTCCAATAACCAATTCTCAACATCTGCAGGTGATAATGTAATTGTTTGTGGTGAGACTGCTACCCTACAGGCTGCTGACCCGGGACTTGGTACTGGTGAATGGTCTATTGAAGCGGGTTCTGGTAAATTTGATGTACCTAGCTCATACGTCACTACCGTACGTAACCTCAACAATGGGGTGAATACTTTTAAGTGGACTGTTGTGAAAGATGGTTGTTCTGCTTCCGCGGTGGTTGAAATTACAAATGATTTCTATCCTGCTAAAGCCGGGAATGACCAAACCCTATGTATAGGTACTACCAATTTGGCTGCTGTGCCTCCTGCTGCTGGTACTACTGGTTTGTGGAAAGTGGTTAGCGGTGCTGGTATTCTCACTAATCCAACTCAGCCCAACTCCAAAATAAACAACCTTGGACAAGGTGCTAACGTGCTCAGATGGTCTATTACTAAAGGCAATTGTGTTTCATTCGACGATGTTACCATTCAGAATAACGAAGTGAAATATACAGCTGGTTTATCACAAGACGTTTGTATGCAAGAAGTTGTTTTACAAGCAGACCCTCCAGAATTTGGCGGATATGGTGAATGGTCACTCGTGAGTGGTGGTGGTAATATTTTGAATAAATCTATGCCTGATTCACGTGTAACTCAATTATTCAATGGCTCTAATACATTTAGGTGGACTGTTTCTGAAAATGGTTGTACCGGTTCTTCTACTGTTACTATTACCGATTATTCATTCAACACCCATGCTGGTGAAGATCAGTTGGTACTAGTGAATAACACGACTATGAGTGGTGAAAATGCATTCGGTCAGTGGTCTATTTTAAGTGGTAGAGGTACGTTTAGCAATCCTTATCAGTTCAATACCAATGTGACCAACCTTGGTTTCGGTAATAACGAGTTTCGTTGGACTGTGACCAACCCGCAAGGATGTACTGCATATGACGATGTACGTGTTACTTACCAATCGTTTACCCCAAATGCGGGCGAAGATGTGGCGCTTTGTGTTGATTCATTCGTGCTTGCTGCTACTGCACCAGATATTGGAGTCGGTACATGGTATGTGATAAGTGGTAGCGCATTTGTTCACAACCTTACTTCTAGTACTTCCAAAGTTACTAACATAGCTAGAGGTGAAAACACCCTGCGTTGGGAGATTTGTGTAAATGGTTACTGTGCAAGCGATAATGTTGTAATTACCAACAATATGTTTGATATTGACGCGGGCGAAGATCAAGAGTCTTGTGTAAACTACGCTACTTTGAACGCTGAGGATCCTGGAGCTGGCGGTATTGGTGACTGGACTATTGTCAATGGTGGAGCTTCATTCAATGCAATGATTCCAAATGCAACTGTGAACAATTTGGCACCTGGTGATAATATATTGGTATGGACTGTTGAACGTAAAACTTGTGTTGATAGTGACACTGTCAATATTGAGTATCACCAGCCACCTTCTGCATTGTTTACAACAGATGTAACCGATGGTTGTACTCCTCTTACTGTGAATTTCTCTAACCTCACTGTAGGCGCGGTAGATTATACCTGGAAATTTGGTGATGGCTCTGCAAGCAAGAGCGAAAGCCCAACTTATACCTATGAAAATATTGGTAGATTCGACACTTCATATATAGCCACCATGGTAGCTTTCAACGAATTTGGATGTACGGATACACTTCAGACTCGAGTAAGAGTATATCATATTCCAAGATTCACCTTTGATGCGGCTCCTACCTATATGCGTTATCCAATTACCACTACTTATTTCAGTTTCCAAACCAACGAACTATACAGAGACTTCATATTGTCTTTCGGCGATGGAAATGCTTCAAATGTGGAAATACCTTCATACGCTTATAGCGCCTGGGGTAAATACATGCTAAGGCTAACTCTAACTACCGACCATTGTTCGGCTAATGATTCTGTTGAGATTGAAATAGTAGCAGCGCCACCAAGGCCTACCGGTCCAAATGGATACAGATACGAAGGTTGTGCTCCGTTGACTATAAGATTTGAAGCGTCTACTGAATACGCAACTCAATACTTGTGGAATTTTGGCGGTGCTGAAACTGATACCATTGAAAATCCTACTTATACCTTTGATACACCTGGTAGATACGTGGTTACGTTATTGTCAACCGGCGATGGGGGGGCTAGCATCACACAACGCGATACTGTAGTCGTGCATGCAATTCCAACTGCCAGCTTTACTGTTCAACCGGACTCAGTGATGGTACCTAATCAGCCTATCAAATGTATCGACTTCTCTGTGGGCGCCGAAAAATACTGGTGGTTCTTTGGTGATGATTCTATTGATGTTGATATACGTAATCCTCGTCACTTCTATCAAAATTCAGGTAACTATGATGTTACTCTGGTTATTGAGTCTGTAGATGGTTGTAGAGATACTATGACAATAGAAGATGCTGTATATGCTGAACCAGCGGGTAATATCGAGTTCCCGAATGCATTTACGCCTAATCCTTATGGTCCGAATGATGGTACATATACCAATAACCTTACTAAAGCTGCTCTCAACGATGTATTTGCACCTGTAAATGTTTACGGTGTGGTTCAATACGAGTTTGAGGTCTACAACAGATGGGGTGAATTAGTATTCAAAACCAATGACATAAATATTGGATGGACAGGATGGGTTGGCAAACGTCTGGCGCCTCAAGATGTGTATGTTTGGAGAGTTAAAGGACGTTTCAAAAACGGAGTTCCATTCGAAAAAGCGGGCGATGTAACCTTGCTCAGATAATTTGACTTTTTGATATTTTATACAGAAGTTGGTCGCATGACCAACTTCTGTATTTTTTACAAAAACTTACTTATGTCTTTAGGAGAGTACCGAAGAAATGATATATTTGCAAATAAAGACTTACTCATTATGGCAATTGACCAAACAAAGCAATACACCTATGCCGATTACCTTACTTGGACTGATGGCAAAAGGTTTGAACTAATAAATGGTAGGGTAGTGGAGTTTCCTGCAACACTCTCCGAAGAGCATCAGCGCATTTCTGCTAACATTCTTACCCAAATCGCAATCTTGTTTCTTGGCAAAAAAGACAGGTGCAGATTGTATCACGCCCCGTTCGATGTGCGTTTACCTTTGTATACAGAAACCAATGATAACAGTATTCTCAATGTCTTGAAACCTGATATTGTTGTTGTTTGTGATAAAAACAAAATTGACCGCAGGGGGTGTCTTGGGGCGCCTGACCTTATAGTGGAGGTTATTACACCTAGAACCGCAAGGTACGATTTGAATGATAAGTTTGAGTTGTATCAAATGGCCGGCGTAAAGGAATATTGGGTGGTTTTTCCTAATGACAAAGCGCTCATTTCGTTCCAATTGATGGATAATGGGAAGTTTGATGCCGGTACTGTGCATACTGCCGAAAATAAGATTCATTCAAATCTTTTCGAGTCTTTCGAAGTAGACTTGTGGAATGTATTTGAAAATAACGATTAAAATAGTTGTTGAAATTTATATTCTCAACCCTGACAGCTATCTCAACCCTGATAGCTATCTCAAACTTAACAGCTATCTCAACCCTGACAGCGTTCGAAACGCTGTCAGGGTTTTTTATTGCCAACCTATATTTGCAGTTTATCAATCCCCCCGTTAAGCCGAGGCTCCGCCTCGGTTTCATATATCCCATAAGGCTGTGCCTCATACCTAAAATGGTGGCGGAGCCTAGGCTGAAAGAAGAGTTGGAACATCTGCCCGGTTGACAGGTCTGCGCATTATCAATTATCCATTCTCAATTATCAATTATTCCAAATGGCATCAATGCCCAACAGCCAACTAAAGGCAGCCAAATAAAGCTTTTTTAATTGATAATGGACAAGGGATAGTTGAAAATGGATAATTTGCACCTTGGGATTTATCCCGAGCTATAAAATGCACCACCACTTGCCCCACTCGGGGCAATATCTCGGTAGATAAAAATGTACACCACACCATGTTCCGCCCCGATGGGGGCGGTACCAGATTACATCTATAATCATTTTCTACCGATATTACGCACCTAACGGCGCTTTTTAATGGATAATTGGTTTTAGACAAGCAGCCTTTGAAAAAGCAATACAAAAAATTAACCCTGACAGCGATTGGAACGCTATCAGGGTTTTTTATGCCATCCGCAGAAACATACTCTACGGCATGTCTCTACAAGGAAATGTCAAATTTTAGTCATTATCTATCTGCCTTACGGCATCTATAATGGTTCCGTCTACCCATTTTATTACAGCTACAATGTTGTCTTTAAATTTTGGTTTGTCTGGTCGGCCGCATATTCTTTCAGCTTCATCTTTTAGCTCCTGAATGGTGCGTATAGGCAAATCCGAATTTCTGGCTTTCTCTATCAGGTCTGTACGAAGCGGATTTATAGCTATACCGCGTTCTGTCACCACTACATCTATCAACTCTCCCGGGCCGCAAATGGTGGTTACTTCGTCTACCAATACAGGAATACGGTCTCTGAAAAGAGGCACAGGTAAAATTACCGTTTTGGAGAAAAGGCAATTTTGCCATCCACCAATGCCATGCAACAAAACACCATCTGAGTGGCTGGCTACATTGGCATTAAAGTTCACGTCTATCTCTGTAGCACCCAGTATAACCACATCTACCAAATCTGCAAAATTGCCTTTTCCGTGATAGTTGTAGCTGGTAAATGGGCTGGTTGATACGTGATTTTTGTTTACTCGCAAAGATGTTACACCATCAAGGTCAAATGTCTGACCATCCAATATATAATCCACAAGGCCTTCTTGGAGCATTTCTACCAAATACTTATTGCTACCGCCACGTGCAAAGCGGGCTTTTATTTTTTTCGCCCTCATTATTTTTGCAAAATAATCACTCACAGCCAAAGCAGTACCGCCAGCTCCTGCCTGAAACGAAAATCCTTCGCGTATAATGCCAGTTACGTCGCAAAACTTGGCCGTCATCTCGGCTATTAGCAATCGGTCGGGGCTGTTTGTAATGCGGGTAGTGCCTGAAACTATTTCTTCGGGAATACCTATTTTATCCACTTTTACCACAAAATCTACATTGTTGCCTTGTATTTGCCACGGTATGCACGGAAATGCAACTACGGTATCCGTAACTACAATTACTTTTTCGGCAAACTGTGAGTCGGCCAGTGCAAAGCCCAGCGAGCCGCTATTTGCTGAACCATTCAGGCCATTGGCATTGCCAAAAGTATCGGCGCATGCTGCTGCAATAAGGGCAATATCTATTTTCACTTCCCCGTCTTGCACTGCTTGGTAGCGTCCGCCATGCGAACGAAGTACTGCAATGCCTTTCATTTTACCTTCAGAGGTGTATCGTCCGAGTGGTCCGTTCATACTGCCTTCTATGTGGTGTATGGTTCCGTCTTCGAGATACTGTATCAGGTGTTTGTGTACAGGAAATGATGCAGATGGAAACCAGCGCAGATTTTTGACGCCGAGCTCGGCTGCACAATCAAATACTATATTGGCCAGCAAGTCGCCATTGCGGAAATGATGATGGGTAGAAATGGTCATTCCATCTTTTATCCCTGCTTTTACCAGAGCTTCTTTTATTGTGGCTACTTCTTTGTTTCCATCAGATGGGTAATCTGAGTTGCTGGGTATAAACCTGCCGTGTATTCTTCCCTCTGGTTTATATTTTCCTACGCCTAAATAGGGTATTTGTGCTACCGAGTTTACCTCTGTAGGCACCCAGCGTCCTAATGCGTTTTTTACTAAATTTTCGGTCGACATGTTTACGAGTTTATTTTTATTTCCCAGTCTGAAGGGATTAAATTCAATTTTTCGGCTAGTTGAATGGTTTTTTCGGCACGCTTCACTACAGGCGCATCTATCATTTTAGAACCTAAAGAAACTACACCCAAACCTTTTTTAATGGCTTCTCTGTATGCAATCACTATTTGTTTTGCTTTTTCTATTTCTTCTGCATCGGGGGCAAATTCCTTTTTTATAACTGGTATCTGTCGGGGATGTATACATCCCATGCCTTCGAAACCCAATCCTTTGGAAGTACGAACATTGGCAGCCAATGCATCGAGGTTAGCAACATTCGAAAATACTGAGTCTATGGCTTGAATACCAGCAGCTTTGCAGGCGTTTACCAAACGTGTGCGGGCATACAGAGATTCGGTGCCTTCTTGTGTCCTTTTTACTCCCAAATCTGCGGTAAAATCTTCGAGCCCAAGAGCAAGCGCTACTATGTTTTCCGACGAAGTGGCTATGCTGAAGGCATTTTCAACCCCCAAAGCACTTTCTATGATGGGCATAAAATAAGTGATATTGTCGGTCTCGGTTTCACGCTTTAGTTTGTTTATGGCTACATCAAGTTGCCTGATGGTGTCGGCGCTTTCGCATTTCGGAACCAATATGAGGTTTACGTGGTGAGGTATGATGTATGCCAAATCTTCTACACCCATAGCGCCCTGGTTTATGCGTACCATGCGTTCAGCACCATAAAAATCTACCGCCCTTAGTGCATTACGAACCAGATATCGGGCTTCTGCTTTTTTAGTGGGGGCTACAGAATCTTCTAAGTCGAGTATCACTCCATCTGGCTTGTGTATGCCTGCATTGAGCATATACGAAGGCGAATTGCCTGGTAGGTAGAGTCGCGTAAACCGATAAAGACTTTTGGTTGTATTGATGAGTATTGAGCCCGATTTTTCCGGCAAAAATTCTTTATTGCTGCTTTTTAGTTGTTTTATGGCATATTCAAGCCTTGCCATAATTACAAAGTCGAGTGCCCCGAAATCTTCGACCAAAACATGAGCATGTTCGATATCAAAAAACTGTAATCCCTTTATACAGAGTCGTTCTATGCTTTTCCCGTACATAGATTTGACTTTGCTTACTACCTCTACTTGCAGGCCACCGGTGCTTTTTAACTCCAGCGTTATTTGGCAATCAGATCTGGTCTTATCGCCTTTATTTCCCGCAACTGAAATCTTAGTATTTTCTTCCACTTTTACTAAATTTAAAACGTTTGCAACAAAGTTTACAAAAATAATTATTCCTGAGAAAAAAAAGCATGATATTCTTTAGCTTTGCAGCAGTAAAATACCCTTTTCTAAATAGTAGGTATGATAAATATTTCTTCGAAACTGGTGCGCGATGCTGTACAGGAACTGGCCAAATTGCCTGGTATAGGTGCCAAAACTGCACTCAGGCTTGTGTTGCATTTGCTCAGGCAAGATGTAGACACCTCTGTAATGCTTGGAAATGCTATTGTAAGCATGCGTACCAATATAAAGTTTTGTATAAAATGCCACAACATAGCCGATGGCGACTATTGCCATATTTGCACAAATCCGCAGCGCGATGGGTCTACTATTTGCATTGTGGAAAATATAAAGGATGTGATGGTGATTGAAAATACCGGCCAGTTTAAGGGGCTTTATCATGTATTGGGGGGCATTATTTCGCCCATGGATGGCATTGGCCCGTCTCATCTGAACTTGGATAACATAGAAAAGCGAATAGTGGAAAATAACGTAAAAGAAGTAATATTCGCTCTTCCTACTACCATTGAAGGGGATACGACCAGTTTTTATATTTTTAAAAAACTTAAGCCTCTTAATCTGAATATTACTACTCTGGCCAGAGGAGTGGCTATTGGCGACGATTTAGAGTATACCGACGAGATTACGCTTGGCCGTTCGTTGGTAAATAGAGTGATGTATTCTGTGTAAAATGAATGGGCTGAAAACTGGCATGGGTGAGGGTAAATTGAAACTTTTAGTAGTAATTGTCAGTTATAATGTGCGCCATTTTCTGGAACAATGTCTTTTGTCTGTTCAGAAATCTGCGGAATGTGCGCAACTCTCCCCAAATGTAGATTACGCCGTGGCTGTTGTCGACAATCAGTCTACCGATGATACCATTCTGCAAATCAGAAATCGGTTCGACTGGGTAGATCTGATTGAAAATAAAGTGAATGTTGGATTCTCTAAGGCCAACAATCAGGCTATTCTGAAGTATAAAGCCGATTTTTATTTAATCTTGAATCCCGATACACTTGTTCCCGAAAATTGTTTTGTGGATATACTTAATTTCCTTGCAGACAAACCGGATGTTGGCGCGCTGGGAGTGAAAATGATAGACGGACAGGGCGGCTTTTTGCCTGAATCTAAGCGCGGATTGCCTACGCCGCGTACTGCATTTTTCAAATTTAGTGGTTTTGGGCATTTGTTTGCAAAATCCGGATATTTCAACCGGTACTATATGGGGCAAGTGGATGCTGATGAAATCGCGGATATAGATGTTTTGCCGGGTGCATTCATGTGGGTAAGCGCAAAGGCCATTGAGAAGGCCGGATTGCTCGATGAGCAGTTTTTTATGTATGGCGAAGACATTGATTGGTCGTACAGAATACAAAAGGCTGGCCAGAGGGTGGTGTATTACCCAAAAATCACCATTGTGCATTACAAAGGAGAAAGTACTGCCAAAGGCAGCCTCAACTACGTAAAGCTATTTTATAGCGCCATGGAAATATTTGTTGAGAAACATTTTGTGGGTAAAAGCAAATTCGCTTTTGTACTGCTCATGCGCTTGGCTATTTGGTTGCAGGCCTCTATGGCCATAACCCGAAATATATTGAAGAATATCATTTTACCTGTACTCGATTTGATTGTTTTTGGGCTTGTATACTGGGGAATGGTAGATTTTGCTATATTCCTGAAGCACAACCCACAGTATTACCCGCAGGATTTATTGCAATGGGGTGGCATTTTTTTGGGTAGCTTTTGGCTGTGCTGGTATTGGATTACAGGAAACTACTTTCAGCCGCTTAAGCTTCAGAGCTATTGGAAATCTGTAATATACGGTTTTATTGCCATCTCAGTCATCTATGCTTTTTTGCCCGAAAATATTCGGTTTTCACGGCTTATTCTGGTTTTTACTTCTATCATGTTTCCAATTATGGCATTTCTGGGGAGGTACGTACTTTCTGCGTCTCGTTTTTCGTGGGTTAGGGTCGCCAAAGTTACTGGCAAGAGAATGATAATAGTAGGCAACCATAACGAAGTACAAAGAATTAGTAATTTATTCCTGCACCAGAGTTTGCAACCTCGTCTGTTGGGTTTCTTTTCCGAAAATGAGGGCGCCAGGATATATTCGTATTTAGGGAAACCTGAGCAAATGTCTGAAAAATTGAGAACAGGGGATATTGATGAAATTATTTTTTGTGCAGAAGAATTATCGGTAGCCCAAATTATGGAATACATGCAAAAACTCAGTTATCTGAAGGCCGAATATAAAATTGCACCTCCAGATAGCTCATATATCATCGGTAGCCATTCGGTTAACTCAAAAGGCGAATTATATCAGTTCGATACCGATTCTCTTTCTTTGCCCCGGAATAAGCGAAATAAAAGGGTTTTTGAGATATTGTTCGGCGTTTTTGCATCCCCTTTGTTTCTTATGGCGGGTATGTATCACCGCAGTATCATTCCTGTAAAAAATCTTACACTTCTTTTGGCTGGTAAAAAGCGACTCATAGGTTACAAAAGCTTTTTACGCATAAATACCCGGGATGAAGTAACCGAAATAGAAGGCTTTTTGTATCCTCAGGATCAGTTTCTACTGCCGCCGGATGATGTGAGTGTGATAAAAACCATAAATTTGCTTTATGTTAAAAACTACGAAGTGCTAACTGATTTTTATATTGTAGTGCAAGCATTGCCATTGCTGCTGAAAAGAATTAGCTTGAGGTAGCTATTTGTATAGGAAATTGAATCTGGGTAAGGCTTTAATGAAATGTGGAATAAAATAATTGACTTCATCTTCAATTCTGATTCAATTAAGGTTTTTAAATTCAAATGGATAAAATATCTTTACATCATTAAAAAATTGCAATTTAACCTAAAAATATAAAAATATTTACTCATGAAGGAAATAGTACTGCCTGCCATGGGCGAGGGTATTACGGATGCTACCATAGTGAAAATCAGAAAGAATATAGGGGAAGCTGTTGAGGCTGACGAAGTTTTGTTTGAGATAGCTACAGATAAGGTAGATTCAGAAGTAAATGCCCCCGTATCAGGATTTCTTGAGTCGTTGCACGTAAAAGAGGGCGATGTTGCTGCTGTAGGTGCATTGCTTGCTGTAATTTCAGCCTCGGCACAAGAAACAGTAAAAAACAAAGTTGAAGAGAAAAAGGAAACTTCACATCAGACATCATCTCCTGCTCCTACAAAAGTAGTTTCGGTGGAAGTTGATAGTGACGATAGTATTCAACTTAAACACAAAACCCAGTCAGGCAAGTTGCTATCACCTCTGGTACGTTCTATGGCAAAGGCCGAAAATCTGACAAATGAGGAGCTCGATACTATAGAAGGCAGTGGGGTAGGAAATAAAATAACCAAAGAGGACATTGTTTTATATCTGCAGCACAGAAATACTGCTGTTGAAACACCTGCCCAGCGTGTAGTTGCTACTCAAACTAAGCCTGTAGTTCAGGAAGTTGCAAAAGGCGTAGTGCCAGCAAGCGGCAATTTCGAAATTGTGGAAATGGATCGCATGCGCAAGCTGATAGCCGGATATATGATTGAGTCAAAACGTACATCGGCTCATGTTACTTCTTTCGTTGAGGTAGATATGACCAATGTGGTATTGTGGCGAAACAAAATAAAAGACCAATTTCAAAAACGCGAAGGTGAGAATATTACCTTCATGCCTATTTTTGTGCAAGCGGTTGCTGCAGCACTCAAAGAGTTTCCCGGAGTAAATGTTTCAGTGGATGATACCCGAATCATCTACAAAAAAGATTTGAATATTGGTATAGCGGCTGCATTGCCCAGCGGCAACCTCATAGTGCCGGTAGTGAAAAATGCCGACAGACTCAGCTTAACGGGACTCACCAAGGCTATAAATGACCTTGCGAACCGTGCCCGCAACAATAAACTGAAACCGGATGAAATACAAGGAGGCACCTTTACAATTACCAACATGGGGACTTTTGGCAATATAACCGGAACTCCCATCATAAACCAACCCGAGGTTGCTATTTTAGCTGTTGGGGCCATAAAAAAGAAACCTGCAGTAATTGAAACCCCACAAGGCGACCTTATTGGCATCAGACACCTGATGGTTATGTCTATGTCATACGATCACAGGGTGGTAGATGGCGCTATGGGCGGTATGTTTTTGAAGAAAATAGCCGATTGGCTCGAATCTTTTGATATAAATACCAAAATTTAAAATCCGAAACTTTTGAATTTCTTATTCGTAAAACAAATATTACTTCGTTAATTAACCAATTTAACCTAAACCTTTTATCGCTGATATAATATGAGACAACCGTTGCGCTTGATATTATTCATTTTCTTTTTACTAACATTCAGTATTTCATTACAGGCACAAGATACCTTAGTGAAAGCCATCGACGAAGAAAATGCTAACTATATTGCTGAAGAGCTCATTGAAGATGAGAATTTTGTTGATGCTATCAAACTTTATAATAGAATGCTAGCTGACGATTCTCTCAATTATGACTTGCATTTCAAACTTGGATTTTGTTACCTGAACACTTCTCAGGAAAAAATGAATGCTACTACTCATTTTGAATCTGCGCTTGCCATACTCGACAGTGCCAAACGAAAACCTGATCAGAAAGTTTATAATGAAATAAAATTCTACCTGGCAAGGGCGTATCACGTAAATGGGAACTACGAGAGAGCGATTGAGTTGCTTAATGCAATGAAATATACCGCAGCTGGCCGCGATAAGGCCTTGATGCAAGCAATAGATCGTCAGATACTCACATCGCAAACTTCCCTTGAGTTAGTAAATTCCCCTGTAGAAATGAGTGTTTCCAATTTGGGTGCAATTTTAAACTCAGCAAATACAGATCACAGTCCTGTTGTGTCTGCTGATGAGTCTATTATCATATTCACTTCCCGCCGCGAAGGCAGCACTGGCAATCAATTGGCGCACGATGGCGAATTTTTTGAAGACCTGTACATTTCGTATTTCGAAGATGGCGAATGGTCTATTCCTCGCAATATGGGTTTGCCCATAAATTCTGAAGACCATGAAGCCTCAATAAGTTTGTCGGCTGATGGTACTAAGTTATTTATCTACAAATCTGAAGACGCTGGTTCTATATACTTTAGCGAATCAGATGGTGAAAACTGGACATCACCTGTAAAATTAAACGAAAATGTTAACACCAGAGCCAGAGAAACCCATGCAAGTTTATCTACTGATGGCAATTTGCTTTATTTTACCAGCGATAGAAAAGGCGGAATAGGGGGATTGGATATATATGTAAGCCGCAAAATGCCTGATGGTAGTTGGGGAGAAGCCCGTAATCTTGGCCCTACCATCAATACAGAATTGGACGAGGAAGGACCTTTTATTCACCCTGATGGCGTTACTCTTTACTTTAGCTCCAAAGGGCACAAAGGGATGGGGGGATTTGATATTTTTAAATCGAAACTCAACGAGTTCAATACTTGGACTTACCCCGAAAATATTGGATATCCTATCAACACAGTTGACAACGATGTGTTTTTTACACCTACTCCTGAAGGTACAAGGGCTTATTATTCTTCGCTTAAAGAAGATGGATTTGGCAGATCTGATATTTATCTGATGCACCTGCCAGAAATTGCACCTAATGCACTTACACTTGTAAAAGGTAGAGTATCTACATGTACCGGCAAAATACCTCCGCTTACCATTACTATTACCGATTCCAAAAGCGAAGATGTGATTGGGATTTATAAATCAAATAAAAAAACAGGTCGATTTGTTTATTTCCTGAACAAACCGGGTATTTATAAAATAGATTACGAAGTAAATGGTACCCTGATAAGCTCCGAGAAAATTGAAATTGAAGAAGGCGCAAAATACCAAGAATTTGAAAAATTAATTAAAGCTAAAACCGGCGATCCCTGTGACGAAAAATATATACTTTCGAGTAGTGAACAGGCAGACGACAAACGCACCAACCCTATCTTGTTTCAAGGCGTATACTACGACCAAATGATTGAAATAAGAAACATCCTATTCCCCTTTGGTAAGGCCAATGCTATTGATAGTAATCTCAGCCTTGATTCACTTGCAAACTATCTGATTCGGAATACTGATGCGGTTATTGAGGTTGGAGCTTATGCAGATGCTATTGGTTCCGAACAAGCAAACCTGAATATTACCAAACTTCGCGCTAATGTAGTAATTGACTATTTAGTTAATAAAGGTGTAAACAGAAAGCAACTCATTCCTATGGGATATGGCGAATCTAACCCCGTTGCTCTTAATACGTTACCTGATGGAAATTGGCACAAAGAGGCACAAAATTTCAATCGTCGAATTGAGTTTAGGGTTATAAAGCAAGGAAAAGAAAAAATACTGGTTAAACCAATGGATAATATTCCTGCGGATTATAAAAATCCAAAATATGTTTGGAAAATGTAACAATTTTCATATACTTTACGTAAAAAGAGCATTGGACTAGTTCCTATGCTCTTTTTCTTTTTTATTATGTATAATTATATTTTGGAATGAAACGAATATCCGGATGTCGATAAATAAATACATATTCCTGATTCTCATCATCCAAGCAGTATATGTGGCAAAAGTGGTAGCTCAAGGTGCGCCGGATTATGACAAAATAATTGAATTGCTTGAAGATCATAATTATAGGCAGGCTTATTCTTTGTCGGTATCTTTTAGTAAATTGTATCCCAAAAACTGCCATGTAAGTGTTTTTAAAGGAATAAGTGAGTATCAGTTGCAAAAGTATGATTCAGCTATTGTACAACTCCAGCATTCTATGGAGTTGTGTAGATCTGATAAACAATTCAAAGAACAAAGAAATTTGATTTATTTGTTCTTGGCCAAGTCATATCATGCCAAAGGTGAATATTCTGAGGCACTTACTTATCTCAATTATTTAGACAGGCGGGGCGCACGAAAAAATCAGTTGAAAACCGAGACATCTCTGCTACGTACATATTGCAAAAATGCAATGCAACTTACCGCTCACCCTATAGAAGCCAATATTGTTCCTCTTTTAGCGCTTAATTCTGTATCTGACGAAACAAATCCTTTGGTACTTTCAGATGAAAGCGCTATCTATTTCAGTTCAAACCGACCGGGCAGTATGGGCGGGCGTATAGCTAGCGATGGGAAATTTTATAACGATATATATATATCATACAGAGACAATTCTCAATGGAATTCACCCTTACGATGCGACGAGAATTTTAATTCGTCGGCACATGAAGCCACATCTGGCATCAACTCCGATGAAAATGTGGTTTTCGTAACCAGAAATGTCGAGAATCATTTTGATATTTTTGCCATTAGTACAAATAAAATGGGAAGTACAACCAGTGTACTATCAAATGCGGAAATTAATACCAATACTAACGAAAACGATTTGACAATTTCTCCAGATGGTAAACTTGTAATTTTTAGTTCCGACCGCAAAGGAACTCTTGGAGGCTATGATTTGTTCTATATGCAACAGCAGCCAAATGGAACCTGGACTGAACCCAAGAATATGGGCAGTCTTATAAATACACCACATGATGAGGTATCTCCTTGTCTTCACTCGAACGGAAATTTGTATTTTTGCTCACAAGGGCACACCTCAATAGGAGGATTCGATATCTTTATAGCCCGGGCCGATGGTGAAGGAGGTTGGTTTGAACCCGATAATATTGGATATCCTGTGAATACATCGGTTGATGAAGAAGGTGTTTGGGTGGCAGCCAATCCCTCCCATATTTATATGAGCAGAATGGTAAACGGTAATTTTGATTTATATAGGGTGGATATTAAAGGTATGGAAACCAATTCGTTTTGCTTTGTTCGTGGAGTAGTTGCAAATATGGACTCCAGCTTAATTGTCGATAAACTTGTATTGCTTGATCAAAATCAGTCGCAATTGAGCACATTTTCCATTAATAAGGATAATGGCAAATTCCTGCTCAACGTATTGCCTGACAAAGATTATTCCTTTTCATTATACGCAAACACTAAAGTAATAGAGACAAGAAAATTGAAAATTAGCAGAAAAGAAGTGACAGATTCAACTGATTTTGCAGTATTTTACCTCGATACTATTTTCATAAGGCCAGAAAAGGTAATGGTTGAAAATGAAACTTTGGTCAGCAATACTGACTCTCTTTTTACAAATGATTCTATTGCCACAATTCCTGAAAATGAAATATATATTGGTTATTCAGAAATGGTGAATACCCATGCAAATAATCTATCAGACCAAATGGCTCAGCACTTGTACCTCACCAAATTTTACGATGAATGGTATGGCAAATGGTATGAAAGTATGAATATGGACACCCGGAATTTCTTGCTAAAAGATGTTTACTTTAGTAAGAATAGTTATGATATTACTTCTTCCTTGCCCGAATTGATTAAAATAGCTCATTTGCTCAAATCAGATAGCCTTTCCAGACTATATATTGTGGGACATACTGATGAAGACGGGGATAGTATATACAACAAACGTCTTTCTGAGAAACGTTGCGATGCAGTGCGCAAATCATTAATAAATGGGGGTGTTTCTGAAAGTAAACTGATTTGCATAGCACAAGGGGCAAATATGCCTTTTATCAAAAGAAGTTCAGAAAATAATAATGATAGTGTGCAATTGTTATCTTACAACAGGCGAGTTGAATTTTTTATTGAGACTTTTGAAGGCGTCCACACCTATGCCATAGTGCCTGAAGTACCGCCTGAGCATATAAATCCGGTGTACCTCAAAGATTCGCTTACTTCAGACTATAAAGTAGTTTTCTTAGCAAAAAATTCCGGGCATTCATTGCCAGGAATGGTCATCTCAAAAAGTGACGACAAGTTTTTGATTTCGGCCAATGTACTGTCGTATCCCTTGGCTTATGAAATGATAAACGAAATCAAAAATAAGTACGATGGAATACCTTTCATTGTAAGAGCTATGAATATGCGTGGCGTGCAAGCTGACCAGAATCTATATTATTCTGTTTATCTGGCTGCCTCTGAAGTGCTGCTACCCGATGCTAAATTTAGTGGAATAACTGATGTAAAACGTATTTTGAATGATGCAGGTTTGTATCTGTACTTTTACGGACAGTTTTCAAATCTTGAAAAGGCCGAAGAAGCAAGAGTTTGGGCGCAAGAGCACGGTTTTAAATTCGCATTTATTTTTATAAACAATTATCTTGAAAATTAATCCGTTATGTTGCAGAATCAGCTTGTAAGACTTAGGGCACTAGAACCCACAGATGTCGACATTCTTTATAGCTGGGAAAACGATATGGAAATATGGCAGGTAAGCAATACACATGTTCCGTTTTCAAGATACTTATTGTTGAAATATATAGAGAATGCTGCGCTTGATATTTACCAAACCCAAGAACTACGTTTGCTTATAGAGGAGAATGAAACAGCCAAACCCATTGGGCTGATAGATCTGTTCGATTTTGATCCATTTCATAGCCGTGCAGGCATTGGTATTATGTTGCATCATGTGCTCGACAGGCGCAAAGGCTATGCTTACAATGCAGTACAATTGTTTGTGAAATACGCTTTTGAAGTACTGTGCCTCAATCAGTTATATTGCAATATTGGTGCCCAAAATGCAGATAGTTTAAATCTATTTACCAAGGCGGGGTTTAAGCTTATAGGTGAAAAGAAAAAGTGGAACAAAACCCCCTTGGGTTGGGAAGATGAATGGATGTTCCAGTTGCTCCGAAGAGATTGATTTTTATCTTATTCACTCACTTTATAAAAATAGTTTTATACATCACAGCTTTCACCTGTAGTGCAGGAGCAGCCTACCTGAATGGTTTTCCCTTTAAGGCTTGAGTCTATAATTTTTTGCTCAGTTTTCGAACAATATATTTTTCTTTCGCGCATGTGTCTGTTCTCACCTATATGGGTTTCCGGAAATGCTTTCTTTTTTGAGAAGAACAATTGTACTCCCAATGCAAGTAATGCAATGCCTAGAAGAAATGTACTCAATAATAGTAATTTTAAAAACATTTTGAAGCTAATTTTAGTGGATGACTAACTAAGTTTTATGCTTTAAATAAATTAAATTTATTCTAAATTAGTCACCAAAATTAATGAATATATTTAAAGCTGGTATTTATGTCGATAAATATTTCTAAAGAACAAGTTATTTCCGATTTCCGTTTGGCCCACGTAAGCAGACATATGAGTTTGCTTGGAAGAAAAGAGGTTTTGGGTGGTAAAGCCAAATTCGGAATTTTTGGAGATGGGAAAGAATTGGCTCAACTTGCACTTGCGAAGTGTTTCAGAAACGGAGATTTCAGAAGCGGATATTACAGAGACCAGACTTGGATGCTTGCTCTTGGCATACTCTCTCCCGAAAGCTTTTTTGCTCAATTATATGGCGATACTGATTTGGAGCACAACCCGGATAACGGGGGCAGACTTATGAACAACCATTTTGCATCGCGCAGCCTGCATGCCGATGGTACCTGGAAAAACCTCATGGCACAGCCAAACTCTTCGGCTGATATATCGCCCACAGCCGGGCAAATGCCCAGGCTGCTTGGCTTGGCATACGCTTCTAAGCTCTATCGCAACATTCCGGAGCTTCATTCCTTTACACAGTTTTCTGACCGAGGAAATGAAGTAGCTTTTGGATCTATTGGCGATAGCAGCACCAGTGAAGGGCTCTTCTTTGAAACCATCAATGCTGCTGGTGTTTTGCAAGTACCTATGGCTATTTCTGTTTGGGACGATGGGTATGGCATTTCAGTCTCAAATAAATATCAAACAACTAAGCAAAATATATCTGAAATACTGAAAGGTTTTGAAAAAGAACCTGATACAAACGGATACTACATATACAAAGCCAAAGGTTGGGATTATGAAGAACTCCTCAAAGTTTATAATGAAGGGGTTGAAAAATGCAGGGCAGAACACGTGCCGGTATTGTTTCATATACGCGAAATGACCCAGCCCCAAGGCCACAGTACTTCTGGCTCGCATGAAAGATACAAATCTAAAGAAAGACTTGATTGGGAATTGGCTTTCGACCCCATTCTTAAATTCCGGGAATACATTCTGCAACAAAATTTTGCCTCTGAGGCTGAACTCGATGCAATAGAGCTTTCCGCTAAAGATGAAGTGCTGCAAGCAAAAAATCTGGCATGGAAACGTTTCATGGATCCTATTTTGAAAGAAAGGGAAGAGTTGTTGGAGATAATTGAGTACAAATCTTGTATCTGCAATACTACCAATCATGATAAAATTTCGGAAGCACGTGACAGGCTTTCAAAAGTGCTCATACCTGTTCGTAAAGATAATTTTGCAGCTGTAAAACATATACTTCGCAATGTATGTCTTACATGCATAAAAAGAAAATCTTTGCAAGGTGATTTACAAAAATGGCTCGATAAGCATTATGCAATCAACAAACATAGATACTCGAGCCACCTTTACAGCCAGTCTGCTGAGTCTGTACTCAATGTCCCATATTTGCCTGTAGCATACAATGATAATGCACCTATGATAAATGGCCGTGAGATATTGCGTGATAACTTTGATAAACTGTTTGAAAAATACCCCAATCTGGTCACTTTTGGCGAAGACACCGGAAAAATTGGGGATGTGAATCAGGGACTGGAAGGACTACAGAAAAAATATGGCGAATTTCGCATTACTGATACTGGTATACGTGAGGCTACTATTATGGGGCAAGCAATTGGTTTAGCTATGCGGGGTATACGACCTATTGCCGAAATTCAGTATTTCGATTATCTTCTATATGCACTCCAACTGGTATCAGATGATTTGGCTACCTTGCAGTACCGCACTGTGGGAGGACAAAAGGCTCCTGTGATTATTCGTACCCGTGGGCACCGCCTTGAAGGGGTATGGCATTCTGGCTCACCGCTTAGCATGGTTATCAATTCTATAAGGGGGGTGTATGTGTGTGTTCCCCGCAATATGACCCAGGCTGCAGGGTTTTATAATACTTTGGTACATAGCGACGATGCTGCCTTGGTGATAGAGCCACTCAATGGATACCGCCTCAAGGAAAAAATGCCTGCAAATTTGGGCGAGTATTTTGTACCACTTGGTGTACCCGAAGTTTTGCATTCGGGCTCAGATATTACATTGGTTACATATGGATCTTGTGTGAAAATAGCAGAAGATGCGATCATGCAATTAGCTGAATTCAATGTTTCTGTTGAACTTATTGATGTTCAGACTTTGTTGCCATTTGATTTGAATGGAGTTATCGGAAAATCAATACAAAAAACAAATAAAGTAGTGTTTTTTGACGAAGATGTTCCTGGTGGTGCTACTGCTTTTATGATGCAAAAAGTAATTGAAGATCAAAATGTATTTGATTTTCTGGATGCTGCACCTCGTACCCTTTCCGGCGAAGACCATCGACCTGCATATGCTACAGATGGCGATTATTTTTCGAACCCCAATGCTGAAGATGTTTTCGAATTGTTGTATGGCATGATGCATGATGCTAATCCTGCTAAGTACCCCAAACTCTACTAGAAAATACTAATTTTTGTTGTTCTCTGAATCCTCCGATACCAATATGTATTCCGGAGGATTTATTTTTAGCGATTTATATACGTCTTCCAGAGCGTGTTCATTTTCGGAAAGCACATACAACACATCGCCACCCTGCAGCATGGTGTGGCCTCCGGGGATTATATATTTCCCATTTCTCACTATCATTGATATAAATGCTGTTTTCGGAAAATTGAGCTCTACAATCTGACAACCGGCAGTTGTGCAAGTTTCTGGGATTGTGAGTCTGGTCAGACCCGATTTTATGATATCAGCTATCTCATAATCTATTGCCGATTTCTTTTTTAGTTTTTCGGGAAGTAACAAGTGCAACCATTTGGCTGCCAGTCCTATGGTGGTACCTTGTATAAGTACCGATGTCACCGAAATGAAAAAAACAATATTGAATATGATATGGGCTTTTTCGATGCCTGCTATGAGCGGGTATGTGGCAAATACTATGGGCACTGCTCCACGTAATCCTACCCATGATAAGAAAAGTTTCTGTCGGGTGCGCAGGTTGGTAAACATCAGACTTATCCATATGCTTGCCGGGCGAGCTACAAGCATCAGAAAAAATGATATAAGGATTCCTGTGGGCAAAATGGGCAAAATTTCTGATGGAAATACTTGCAATCCGAGGGTTAGAAAAAGTATGATTTGCCAAAGCCACGCATAAGAATCAAATGACTTTAGTATCTTTTTTTTATGCAAAATTTCTTTATTCCCCATATATATTCCCAATAGGTATATGGAAAGAAAACCGTTGCCATATAAGAAATCAGATGCAGAGTAGGTAAAAAATATGAGTGCAATAACCAGTATGATATATAAACTATCTATTTCCAAATCTATATTATTGATTAGATAGACGCTTACTTTGCCCATAAGTATGCCAAGGAAAGTGCCTACTAATATCGATATCAAAAACTTGCCTAAAATAATCCATCCGCTATCAACCTGTTGCATTACTGCCGATGTAAGTACTATGGTAAGGAAGTAGGCCATGGGATCGTTGCTTCCAGATTCGAGCTCGAGCAATGCTCTCAAATTGCCCTTTAATGCAATTTTCTTAGAACGCATGATTGAAAAAACTGCCGCTGCATCTGTAGAAGAAACAATGGCCCCCATAAGTAGTCCTTCGTAAATAGTAAAATCGGTGATGGCCCATACAAACACTCCCACTGTACTTGCTGTTACTAATACACCTATCATAGACATGGATGCGCCTTGCCATATGATTGGTTTTGTGGAATTCCAACTGGTTTCGAAACCACCTGTATATAAAATGAATATGAGTGCAATGATGCCTACAAACTGAGCTATTTGCGGATTGTCGAAAACAATACCGCCCACACCCTCAGACCCGGCTAGCATGCCCACAGCCAAAAATAGAAGCAACGATGGTATGCCTAATCGAAGCGAGGTCTTACTTGCATACAATGATACAAACAATAGAATAGCACCTATGAAGAAAATATTTTCAGGACTTAGCGTCATTTTTTTGTAATAGCCTAATTCGTTTTAAAAATAAGTATTATCTAGGTACTTTGTTCTTTACTTTATAAAACAAATGCCCAATTCGATGATTGAGCATTTGCTTTAAATTTAGGTATAATAAGTATTTAGTTGGTTTGATGCTATAAAATCAAATTTCGAAAAATTTGCTGAAAGCTTTAATTGCATATGTATGATCGGCTACGCCTGATAACTCTCTGATGCTATGCATGGCCAACATGGGACTTCCTACGTCTACCATCCGTATGTTTATTTGGCCGGTGGCAATATTGCCCAGTGTGCTACCGCCTGCAGCGTCAGCTCGGTTTACGAATCGCTGATAGGGTACATTGGCTTCATGGCATATTTGAGCAAATGTAGCAGCCGAATCGCTGTCGGTTGTATATTTTTGGTTGGCGGCTATTTTAATTACTGGCCCCATATTCATAAGTGGTTGGTTTGTAGGGTCGTATTTGTCGGTGTAATTTGGATGCAATGCATGCGCCATATCTGCAGAAATTAGGAAGGAATGGTGTAGTGCCCTATAATAATCCTGATCCGACGATTTGAATTGCAGCACAATGCGCTCCATGATGTGCTTAAGTACAGGCGCATGGGCTCCTTGTTTGCTTCCACTGCCTACCTCTTCATTGTCGAAGAAGGCTACCATCAGTGTGGCATCGTTTGCTGTTTTAGTATCGAGCAAGGCTTTTAGACCTGCATGTACCATGGCCTGGTTATCAATTTTTCCTATGCTTATAAACTCTTTGTTAGGGCCTATGAGTTCCCCGGGATTGGTCTCAAACAAATTGAGTTCATAGTCCAGAATTTGGTCTGTGTTGGTTCCCAATTCATTGGCCAGTAGTTGCAATAGAGCGTCTGCACCCATGTTCGAGCCATTGTTGAGCGACAACAGGGGCAGCAAATCGCGTTGTGCGTTTATATTATTCCCCTCGTTTACGCTGCGGTTCATGTGTATAGCCAAATGTGGAATGATTGCTACCGGGTTTCCGAAACGAACAAATTTGTTTTCAGGGAACATAGGCTTATTGCTCTTTAGGCTTACTCTACCTGCTATAGAAAGTGGTCTGTCGAACCATGTATACCATATACCCCCACCATAAGTTTCTATATTTAACTTGGTGTAAAGCTGGCTAACCTGCATCACTGGGTTGGGTTTTATTTTTATAGTGGGTGAGTCTGTATGCGCAGCTATGATTTTGAATCCATTGCTGGCTATATCTCCTTTCCCTACCACAAAGGCAAAAACTGAGCTGTTATTTGCCGATACATAGTATTTACCTCCCCTTTCCAGTTGCCATATTTCGCCCGGATTGAGTGCTTTGAAACCATGAGCAGCCAATTGTCTTTCGGTTTCTAAAACCACGTGAAATGCGCTGCTGCCTTTGTTTATGAAATCTAATAATGAATTTGCGTTATCTATAAGTTGATTCATGTTTGTTATTTGGGTTTTGGTTAAAAACTAAGATGTTCCTGAACGGTAAGACCAAGACTTTGCTGGTGGTGGATTGATGCACATTACTGGCACTTTCAGGTCGTTCATGATTATTTTTTCCTCTTCAGCTCCAAACATGAAATCCTGAAATCCCATTTCTTTGTTCAGTACTATTATGATGAGGTCGGGTGTTGATTGAGCTGCAAATTTGAGTGTGGCGTCGCTGTAATCTTTTGCATTTTTAACTTCTATCACTTCATGCTCAATGCCATATTGTGCAAAAAAGGAGCGCATGAAATATGTATTATTCAAAGTTTTCTGCCTGAGGGTATCTACTTGAATTTTTTCGGGTTTGGTTATGAAAAATTTCAAGTTATAGTATTGACTCAAGTAATAGGCTTCGTTTACTTTTTGTTTTATTTCCCGACGATAATCTACTGGAAATACCACATTTCGTATTTCTTTTCTGGCTGGTGGTGCTTGCACTACTATGAACGGCACTTTTGTTTTTGCTATTACTTTAATAGCCCAACTGCCTGTAAATTTTTGCATACCTTGTGCACCATGTGTGCCCATTATTACTAGCTTGGCGTGTACCTCAGTAGCATAGTCGGTGATGGCGTGGAAAATGGTGCCTTCACGTATAGCAGTTATTATTTTTACTTTGTATTTCGCTTCGTTTTCGGTCTTATTGGCTTTTAGTTTTTGCTCTGCGTCACCAGCTTCTTTGAGTTTTTTTACGATATGCACCAAGTGTATTTCGGCATTGGTTACGCTGGCAAAATTTACTGCATGTTCCAATGCCCAATGTGCAACTTTGGTAAAATCCCAAGGTATGATGATGGTTTGTTTTTCTTTGTCGGTTATCTCGGGTAGTGGCACATCTTCGATTTCTTCTTGTTTCGTATTGAGTTCGAAGCTGTCGAGCTTGAGTGTTCCTATTTTGAAACACACTTCCTCCATGGTATCGTAGGCTTGCTTGTTTTTGTCTACAATTTCTAGCAAATGCTCTTCAAGTTGAGCATACAATTGAGGGTTGGCTGTGTTGGCCAATATCTCATTGTAAATTCTTAGTGCATTTGGGTTTGGTGTGCAAACTTTGGTTTTCACATCGAGCAAAAATGTGCTTGCAATAGGCTTTAACTCTTCTGAAAGCTCTGTAAGTGCATTGGAATTGTAAAGCGTGAAAAGCGAGGCTACAAGCATATGAGGCAAATTCTCAGGGGTATCCAAGTATTTTTTAACTTTAAGCAATAACTGATTGGCCTCTTTTGTAAGTTTTGGAATAGAAATGGTTTTGTGGTCAAAGCTGAAGTCGAAATGAGCTTTCTGGTAAAGAGTATGTATCTCTTTTACAAACTGATGCTGAATTTCGTCTGTATGTAACTCTTTTGCTTCCTGAAAATACCAATCGTAGAGCAGGTTGTCGTTTTGAGCTTCGAATCCATTTTTGTAGGCGTAAGCACTGAGTGCATAATAACATTGAAAATATATGCGGTCTATGGCCAATTCGATTTTATGATTGGTTACAAGAAATTCGGTCTGGTCGGCAGCTTCTGTTGATTTCTTGAGGCACTGTGCCAAATAATGCTTGTATGTTTTATATTCATTCATATAGTTTGGGTGGGTAATATGTGTTATTTGTGTTGAAACCTGGAAGAAAGTTTGGCTATAAATACAGTAGGATTCATGGGTTTTGTAAGAAAATCGTCGGCCCCTTGAATATAAGCTGTGGTTTTAATATTTTCTTCGGCTATGGATGAAATGACCATGATGATGGACTTGGGGAACATCTGCCTAATTTTGCTAATCACTTTTATACCCGACATTTTTTTCATGACCAAGTCAACCAGAAAAACATCAAACTCTGTGGCATAATTCATAAATTGCTCGCCTGACTCAAACTGGGCTATGCGTTTTACTTTCTGATTTTCAAGCAGCCTTTTTACCAACTGGCTATGTATGATGTCGTCGTCGATGATAGCAAATGAAAGTTGCTGTATTATGCTATGCTGCTTTATTTGCCGGGTCACAAATTCTGTAAGCTGAGATACTATTGTAGTTACCGAATATTCTCTTGAGTAATAATCCCAGAAGCCCATTTTTAGTATATTACGTGTATATACCTGCTCATCGGTATTTACTATTGCTACTATTGGCACCAGGTTAAACTGGCTTGTCTTGAGCTGGCGAAGAAAGTTGGTAAGCGATTGGCTTACATCCGGCATTGATATGATTATGAGCGAAGTTTCACTGTGTATGAGTGAAAATCCATCTTCAAAATCAGATTCCGAACTTACCGTGAATGAATTGGCCAACAATTCGTTAAGTTCTTTTGCAAATTCGTGCTCTTCGTAAATATGTACTAAGTGTATCTCGCTTTTTTCCTGCATAACTGTGTTTTAAAGCCTTTTGTAAATTTAAGAAGATTATTTATTTTTTGAAATTTTTTACTCAAGTTCTATGTTTTTATAAAAGCTTTCAAATATATCTGCTTCGAATACAAACATTTCTGCATTCAATATTTCTTCTGCATTCATCCCTGCCTTTTTTTCCATACAGTATTTCACAAGAGTATCTGAATCCCAATTTTGCTCTATGGCTACTTGTGGAAGCAATACTCCGGTTTTATACCCATGTTTTACATAAACCCCATGTTTGCCTATTTTTATATCTTTTGCATGATATATGGGTTCGAGTGGTGAAAGTACAGATATCTCAATATTTAATTCCTTTAGTTCTGTCTCAAGAATGGGTTTGAACCTTGTATCGCGGCTTGCTGCTGCAATGGCCATTTGATGAATTGTTTGATACAGCATTTGGTCACGCCCGGATATGCGGCCTATACACCCTCTTAGCTCACCGTGTTTGTGCAAGGTAACAAAGGCGCCTAAAGTTGTTTTTAGCTCTTCATCCATATGTTTATTTTCAACTAAAAAGGTTTCATGCCGGGTTACTATATTATGTATAGCAAGTGCGGCTATTTGCAAAAGCTTTTTTTTGGATTGTGTGCTAAGCATGCAGTGCTGTTTGTAATTGAAAAAGGATGGAGTAGTATCCAACTACCGAATCCTTGTTGTGTGAGTAAACAGAATCGCCTGAATTGGTATAGTCTATGCTTTTTGCGGATATGTTTCTGTGCATGTTACACATATGCATCCATGTGAGTATAGCTGCGCTTCCACATGCCCGGGTTTTTAGATTTGGTGCCGGCGTGGGGGCGTTTAGTAAGTTTATAAATTGGTTGGTATCAAGCCTTACAATGGCATCTTTTAATTCTGCATCTAATTTTGTTGCAAAATCGTAATCTGTGTAGTGCGAAAAATCTGAAGAGATAATAAACAAATTGCTAGATTTCATCCAACCTGCAAGAATTTCGGCTGCTTGTCTGAGAGTATTCAAATCTGCAATACTGAACAGTATAGGTATGATTTTAAGACTTTTGTCATATAGGAATTGTAAAAAGGGAAGTTGTACTTCTATTGCATGTTCAAATACAAAGGCATCTTCAGAGCCCTGAAATACTTCAGAGTGTTTCAATAGTTCTTGTATCACGTTTTTGCTTGTTTCTACTATACCAAGCGGCGATGCCAGGCCACTGGCGGTGCATATGGTTGGTTTGCGAAGAAAATGCCTGTGGCTGGGCGCAAAAACAAAACACAATTCTGGAGTTTGTCGATGGCGAAGTGCTGAATATCCCTTTCCTGCGGTACTTCCCGAAAACATATATCCGGCATGTGGCACTATGAGCCCTATGGGTACATCTGTTCCGGCACCTTCGCCTATGCGGGTAAAACGCTCTACTTCATTTCTCAGTTCTGTAGGATCCGAAGTGTAAAATTTTCCTGCAGCATTTGCTTCTATAGTATTCATTTTAAAGGCTTGGTAAAGCAGAAATTCAATTTCTTTAGGTAAATATACGAAATAATGTTATCTTAAACATACATTTCAATTCATTAATTTACATGTAAGACATGTTTGCTTGTGATTATTCTTTCAAGCTAAAAAGCAATAAGCTGCAATGCATGCTTTGTCCGCACAAGTGCGTACTGGCGGATGGAAATACCGGTAGGTGCTTGGTACGCAAGAATGTAGACGGGGTGCTTATGAATTTACAGTATGGGTATCTGAGTGCTAAACACATTGACCCAGTTGAAAAAAAGCCGCTTTATCATTTCTATCCCGGAAGCAAGGTGCTTTCAGTAGGTGGTTACGGCTGCAATATGAAATGCACCTTTTGCCAAAATCATCATATCTCGCAATATACCCCGCATTGGGAAACCCTAAAATACGTATCGCCCGAAAGTTTGGTATCAGAGGCTATGCTATTGCCACGAAATATTGGTTTGGCATTCACTTACAACGAGCCTACTGTGAACTTTGAGTATATTATGCATACCGCTACTTTGGCCAAGCAGGCTTCTCTCAAAAATCTACTCATCACTAACGGATATATTCAAAAGCAGCCGCTGCTTGATCTATTGCAAGTGGTGGATGCCTTCAATGTGGATTTAAAGGGATTTACACAAAAATTTTATAAGGAATTTACACATTCGTCGCTTGTACATGTGCTGCATACCATTGAAACCCTTGTGCATAATAATAAGCATGTTGAAATATCGTGGTTACTCATACCTCATGCGAATGACAACGAAAGGGAGTTTATCAATGCCCTGAAGATGTTATCAACCCTGAAAACCAATTCCTTGGTACTTCATATTTCTGCATATCATCCGGCATATCACATGAGTGAGCCAGCTACTAATGCAGTGCAACTTTTGCGTTTTTATGAACTGGCTAAACAATACCTGAAGCACGTATATGTTGGAAATATGCATGTGGGTTTCGGTGATAACACATATTGCAGCCATTGTGGAACTATAATTATATCGCGCAATAGCTATACTGTGGATATAAAAAATGTAAAGAATAAGAAATGTACATCTTGTGAGGCACCAATAGATGATATTATATTTTAATTCACGTTTATGTGTTAAAAATATTTTATAAAATTCTTTTGTTGGTTATATTTGATTGTTTAAAAAAATACTGCATTTTTTCGATTTAATACACTTTTACATGCAAGTTGGTTACATTATAGCAATATTTGGTAAGGTACAGGGGGTTGGTTTCAGGTATAGTGCCAAAAAAGAAGCTCTGCGATTGGGAATAAATGGTTTTGTAAAAAATATTTATGATGGCTCTGTTTATATGGAGGTGGAAGGTGAGCAGCAAAATGTAGATATATTTATAAACTGGTGTTACAATGGAAATGCACAAGCGCGAATAGAAAATGTTGAACTTCAAAAATGTCCTCCAAGCGGTTACTACGATTTTGAAATCAGATAGTTTCCCGGCTGTCTAAGCCACAGTATAAGGGGTTGCCTAAGAAGTAAAAATGAATATTCTCAGTTTTGTAACTATTTGATTCACATATTTGCCAAAGTTCTGAACTTTGATAAAATTTACTTTTCAGACAACCCTTTTGGATGTTTTAATATTTCTGTTTAGCTGCCTAATGTTGCTACCATAACTGCTTTGATGGTGTGCAAGCGGTTTTCTGCTTGGTCAAATACGATAGAAGCATCAGATTCAAAAACCTCTTCGGTTACTTCCATGCCATCCAGACCATATTTCTTAAAAATCTCTTCACCTACTTTGGTTTCGCGGTTGTGAAATGCAGGTAGGCAATGCATGAATTTTACTTGGCTGTTGCCGCTCAACTTCATAGTTTCTGCATTTACCTGATATGGTTTGAGCAGTTGTATGCGCTCTTCCCAAACTGAATCTGGCTCACCCATCGACACCCAAACATCTGTATGTATGAAATCTACGCCTTTCACTCCGGCTGCTACATCGTCGGTGATGGTAATACGGGCACCAGTTTGCTTAGCTACTTCCATACATTGGTCTACCAATTCTTTTGATGGATGCAAAGATTTTGGGGCTACTATGCGCACATCCATACCCATTTTGGCACCACCTACAAGCAGTGAGTTGCCCATATTGAAACGTGCATCGCCCAGGTAAGCATATGAAATCTGCTTCACAGGTTTATCAGAATGCTCCATCATAGTCATGATGTCTGCCAGTATTTGTGTAGGGTGAAACTCATCTGTGAGGCCATTCCAAACAGGTACACCAGCATATTTGCCCAATTCTTCCACTATAGCTTGGCCAAAACCGCGATATTCAATGCCATCGTACATTCTGCCCAATACTCGGGCTGTGTCTTTCATCGATTCTTTTGCACCTATTTGTGAACCAGTAGGACCCAAATAAGTTACATTGGCACCTTGGTCAAAGCAAGCTACTTCAAACGCACAGCGTGTGCGGGTTGATGTTTTTTCGAAAATAAGGGCTATGTTTTTACCTTTTAGTCTTGGTTGTTCAGTACCGGCGTACTTCGCTTTCTTGAGGTCTACAGACAAATTAAGTAAAAATTTTATTTCTGCTGGGGCAAAATCTAGCAGTTTCAGAAAACTACGATTCTTTAAATTTACTGGCATATAGCTATTTATTAAGTTTATATTGTATGCTTTGTTGTGTATCAAAACCGCTGCAAGTTAGACATAATTGTGTTTTGCCAAAAATGCAAACAAATGCTAAATAACAGGTTTGTGAAGTATTCGAGCAGACTTTTTTTATTTTACTTTGACTTGTTTTACGTTGCGATTTTATTACTATCATTGAAGTATATTTGTAAAGTATATTTTTTTAACACTATAGAAATTATTTTGCATATTTAACGTTTGTATTGTATTCTTCAATATAGTGAATATTTGAAGTGTAATTGGTTCCCCACCCAGTTTTCTAGTATTTACTGAGTTGTAAAATAGATAGATATGGATTAAAAACTGAAAAATGAAACAAATGAGAAGCAAATACGTATAGTGTCATCAGTGGGTGTTCTTTTTAATAGTACAAAATTTTGATTTATTTGTAATATTTGCATAGAATTTGATGTCTTGATTAAACTACGAATAATTAGTATAAATTTTCTGAATGCCTATGACTATATTCTACACCAACTAAGAAATGAAACAACTGTAATTATTATGATATCAGGCCTTAAACTTGCAAACGGTATTACAAACAAGGTTGTGTTACAGCTGACATTGTTCGCACTTTTTGTTTTTATAACCATTGGGCATTCCGCAGCGCAACAATTGATTTTTTCACAGAACTACTCTGTACCTACTATTATAAGTCCTTCTTTTACCGGACTTATAGAGAAGGATCGCATGGCGTTATCATACCGTGACCAGTGGCCTGCTATTCCAAATACCTATGTTACTTATGCTATGAACTATGACCACAATTTTGCCAAGCTTAAAAGTGGTATGGGGATTCAGTTTCTGAAAGATCGTGCTGGTGCCGGTGATATGAGCCTTACTAATGTGAGTTTTTTATATTCCTACAACATAAAAGTCAATAAGGATTGGTACGTAAGGCCAGGCCTTAGTTTTATCCTTTCTGAGCGTAATTTCAATTTTGCAGCGCTTACTTTTGGCGATGAGCTGGTTACTGGTACAGGTCAAGGTACAATAGAGGTAAAACCCTATGAAAAAAGACAATACATAGATTTTAGCTCATCTGTGCTGGGCTATAGCAAACAATATTGGGCTGGCCTGACTGTTGACAATATGATGCGACCTAACCAATCTTTCAAGGGAGATACTGCTAGAGTACCTATGAAATTTACCTTGATTGGCGGGGTTAAAATCCCTGTCGATTTTGGGGGCAAGCGCCTCAAAGATATTCAAAGTGTTTCTTTCACCATGATATATCGCAATCAGCAATTTTACGACCAGTTAGATATTGGTGCTTATTATACCCAAGAGCCTTTTCAGGCTGGAATCTGGTTTCGCGGATTTCCTATCACTTCCAATATGAATGTGAGCGATGTTAATTTCATGGATGCCATTATACTTTTGGTGGGATACAAAATCATGGACATCAGTATAGGTTACAGCTACGATTTTACAGTCTCTAATCTTATCAATCATTCCGGCGGCGCACACGAATTATCGGTGGTATATCAATTCCGCAAAGATTTTAAGCGTAAGGGGAAAACCAAATATGCTGCGGTACCTTGTCCCGGATTCTGATCCCTTTTTTCAAATCAATGTATGTTGAATAACATTCCGGTCTGAATAGCTATGGTGGAAACCGACCCGTAGAATTGTTGGTAGTTTATTCCGCCAAACAAATAAAGGTATACAACGTCATTTTTTAAAATCCTGTATCCGGTCATCCAGTTTACCTCGGTCATAGCCAGCATGTTCACAGCTTCTGGGGCATAGTCCAGCGCAAACCTACTTTCTACCCGTGTTACCAGTGCCTGGTCGGTGCTGTTTACATCAAATGCAGCGTAGTGTTCGTTGTACAGATTGCCTGTATGCGTTTCGTAATACAATCCTGATCCAAAGTGAAAAGCTACATACTCCGATGGAATGAGGTTGATGATGGCCAATTGCCATTCCCATGCATCATATATATTGGCCCCATATGAATCGTATTCTGCTATCATCATATAGCGTATATCTGTGGAGTATACACCCAAATTTCCCCTTATAGATGGTGTCACTTGTAACGACTGATGGGTTACGTTGTAACCAAAATTTGGACGAATCTCAAACGACATAGGCAATGGATTCACGTCTATGTTTTTCATTATATAATCGTGATGGTCTGCCAGCAAAGCTCCAAATACCTGAATTCCCAAATCAAAACAAGCGCCACAAAATATATCGGCACATGGTTCAAAGCACGCATCACCATCAATATTGCTGTCTGATGGATTCCCGCCTGAGCTAATGCCGCCTTTTCTGTTTTTTTCTGCATTGTCTTTTATATCGTCTACCTGAGCATATGTGCTCATTGCCACTAAGGCTGCTATAATGAATGTTAAAAGATTTTTCATGATAATAAGATTATTCTTAATTTTGGTTGTTTCTGAACGCTATATTGAATAGTGATAGTGTTTGGCTGCCGTATTTTAATTGCAATTTAATACTTTTAATTTTCTTACGCCAAACAAATTCACTATTCAATATCTCCTAAGAGAGCATACTTCGGGCACAAACTTAAACCCGATGATTTTGTTTTATAACATCTACTTTATATTATACACATGAAATTTTTGAAAGTCATTCGCAATATTATCATTGGCATATTCATCCTTTGTGCAATAGCAGTTTTTTTGTACCGCGATGTCTTGTTTGCACCCATTGTGCAGTTGAAGAGCGATAAGGAAGATTTGTTTATACCCACAGGTGGTTCATTGCAAACGGTAATAGATACCTTGTCTTCAAACGGTTGGGTTGAAAATCCTAGCAATTTTAAACAATTTGCCAATATGTTGGGCCTGAAAAGGGTGTTTCCAGGCAGGTATATACTTACCAATGGAATGACTGCCTGGAAACTATACGCCATGCTCAAAGGTGGGTTGCAAACTCCGGTGCAAGTGCGTATCAAATCATATCGAACATTGGAGCTTGCTGCAGGGCGCATAGGAGCCCAATTGGAGCTAGACTCATCTCAGATTTTAGAGGCCTTTACAAACCCCGATTGGCTTCTCGAAAATAATTTGAATAAAGAAAATGCCATTTCTGTTATTATGCCCGAGCAATACGAATTCTATTGGAACGTGGGTGCAGAAAAATTCAGGGAAACCATGTTGGACTATTACACCAATTTCTGGAATGATACCCGGCTCGAAAAAGCTGAGCGTATACCGCTCACCAAAGATGAAGTAATAGTACTGGCTTCTATTGTACAGGCTGAACAAACCGTTTTTACAGAGGAACACAGTACCATAGCCGGATTGTACATAAACAGATTACGCAAAGGCATGCCATTGCAGTCGGACCCTACAGTAGTTTTCGCACATCGCAATTTTTCTATAAAAAGATTGCTTAATAAAGACAAAGACATAGATTCACCTTACAATACTTATAAATACAAAGGTTTGCCACCCGGGCCTATAAATATGCCTTTTGCCATTGCCATAGATGCTGTGCTCGATTTTGAGGAAAATAATTTTCTATATATGTGCGCCCGTTCAGACTTTAGCGGGTATCACCATTTCTCCGACAACATGGATGATCACTTGCAATATGCCCGACAATACCAGAGGGAACTCAATAAACGTGGAATTAAAAGATAGAAAATATATATATGAACAATCAGTTAGCTATTGAAATACAATCAGAAATTGGAATTCTGAATGGGGTGGTACTGCATACACCCGGGCAAGAAGTGGAGAACATGACTCCTGCTACTGCCGAAAGAGCATTATATTCAGATATTCTAAATCTGGATGTGGCTACTAAAGAATACCGGCAACTCAGTCAGGTTCTCGGAAAACTTACCCGCACATTTGAGGTGAAAAACTTGTTGAGCGACATACTCAAAGTAGAAAAGGTGAAGAAAACACTCGCCAACAAAATTTGCATCAACGAAAATGTTTCGGAAGTAAGGGATGAACTGATTGATAAAAATGCTGATGAATTGGCTACTTTGTTTATTGAAGGTATGCCTATGGTGAAAGATACACTCTCGAAATATTTGAGCAAAGACAAATTTATACTTGAGCCTCTTCACAACTTTTTTTTCACCCGCGACTCGGCTGTGGCTATTCATAATCAGGTCTTGGTAAGCAAAATGGCGAACAAAATACGCGACAGGGAGTCTATCATCATGGAAGCTATTTTCGACTATCATCCTTATTTTTCGACCGAAACTGTAAACCCTGTGCGCAGCCACAATTACAGCCAGCAATTAACCATGGAAGGTGGGGATATTTTGGTGGCATCTGATGATACATTGGTGATAGGGCTTAGTTGCCGTACTTCTGCGCAGGGCATCGATTTTATTTTAGATAAGTTTGCCAAAGAAGGGAATATCAGGAATATCGTAATACAGGAGCTTCCATCCAAACCGGAATCTTTTATTCACCTCGATATGGTTTTTACATTTCTTGATGTTAATAGGGTGATGGTATATGAGCCACTCATTCTGAAATCTAATAAACATCTGACCTTACGCATGTCAGTAGAAAATGGCAAAGTGGTATCTATTCAGGAAGAAAAAAACCTGATAGAAGCACTGAATAAAATTGGGTTCGATTTGGAACCACTTTATTGCGGTGGCCGTGGCGATACTTACATACAAGAGCGTGAGCAGTGGCACTCAGGTGCCAATTTCTTTGCACTCGGACCCGGACGTGTGATTGGCTACGAGCGTAACCGGAATACAATAGAGGAATTGAGTAAGCATGGTTTTCATGTGCTTCCTGCCAACAAAATTCTGAAAGGCAGCATCAATCCTACAGATTATGAAAAGTATGTAATTACAATAGAAGGGTCTGAATTGTCGCGAGGGGGTGGTGGTTGCCGCTGCATGACCATGCCTGTAAACCGTACTCCTTTGTTGTTGAAATAGAAATAATTATATTTATAAATGAAAGCATTTCATGCATATGATATTCGTGGTATTTATAATCACGATTTTAATAAAGACGATGTATTCAAAGTGGGCTATTTCCTGCCCGAATTATTGAAAACCAATCTCATTCTGGTAGGACGGGATGCACGCGAATCTTCGCCCGAAATATACGAGGCCTTGGTGGATGGAATAACTACTGCCGGCGCCAATGTCCATTTTATAGGACTAGCTACTACCCCTATGGTGTATTTCGCAAGTTTCGAAGGAAAATACAAGGCGTCTGTTCAGATTACAGCCTCACACAATCCGAGAGAATACAATGGGCTGAAAATTTCGCGCGAAAATGCCAGGCCTGTGGGGTATAGCACCGGGTTGGCTCAGATAGAAGAGTGGATGAAAACACGTAAAATTGTTCCTGCGGTTCAAAAGGGATTTGTAACCGAAGTTACATTCAAAACCGAGTATCTGAATTTTCTTGAAAAATATAAAACCGACCTCAGTGCCCTGAACATAGCCATAGACTTGTCCAACGGTATGGGGGGGCTTATTGCTCGCGATGTGTTTGGCGATGCACCATTGTATATTTTCGAGGATATGGATGGTACTTTTCCAAATCACGAAGCCAATCCGCTCGACCAGAATAACCTGAAAGTGCTGAAGGAAAAAGTGCTTGCCTCCCAGTGTGATTGCGGCCTTATATTCGACGGCGATGCGGATAGGGTGGTGTTTGTAGATGAAAACGGGGAATTTGTATCACCCGACCTTATCATTGCCCTTATTGGCGAATATTACCACAAAAAAGGAATGTCTCCTATGATAGGCTTGCAGGACATACGTTCGTCGCTAGCCATTAGCGAATATCTGGGGCCTTTTGGTACGAAAATGCATACCTGGAAAGTCGGACGTGCTTTTGCTGCAGAGAAACTTCGCGAACTGGATGGTTTGTTTGGTGGCGAATTGGCCGGCCATTATTATTTCAAAGAATTTTCTTACTCAGACTCAGCCATGTTGG
>JAIFMY010000169.1 GCA_020048155.1 Bacteroidota bacterium | reverse complement strand
AAAGAGGGTGATTTTTTCATCCTCTTTTGATTTTTTTTTATGGCATAATATTATAAAAAAAAGAGGCCGTACTCTTTTTAGACAGCCTCTTTACTACTATTAGCTCCTCTGCCGAAACCAAATGCATCAACATTTACGAATCCAGCTTTTTGAATATTCAATCTGGAGCTTCATTGACTGTGTTTCAAAAAATATATAACGATGGTACTCTGATTTTGAATGCTGAAATGAATAATAATCCGGCTGGTTCTTTCATTGTAGAAGAGCAAATATTGGGGACAGGCATAGCCAGTATTGAGCATTTCTATGATGTTCACAACCAATGGCAGTATACTACAGTACCTTTTTCGAATGTTACAAGCGACTTTTTTGTTCGCAATGCTTCCAATTTCAATGTAAACTTTTATAGTTACTACCAGGCGTTCGATTTAGTTCCTAACCCCGCAAGCAGTCTATATACAAATTGGGATTTGCTTGAAGATGCTTGGGTATATGCTCACAATGGCAATTTGGGGGCACCAATGAATCTAAATAAGGGAATAGGATACGCATATGGGGATGAAGCTGACAGGTTGCTTTCCTTCTCAAATACATTTACTGATTTGGAAAACAATGACTTAAATTTCTCAGTCTCTCTAAATTCCAACGATGCCAATGCTGATTATTTTGATGGTTGGAATCTTATTGGCAATGCATATACATGTGCTATTGATTGGGACTCATTTAGCAAAACAAATATTGAAAACACATTATATTATTGGGATGGACCTAACGAACGTTATGTTTACTACAACGGTGCAGGTGGTACTGAAACCGGTGATGGCAGCAACTTTGTAAACGGAGGTTCCAGATACATTCCCTCTCTTCAGGCTTTCTTTGTAAAAGCCACAGCTACCGGCACATTTACCATACCACGCTCGGCACGTGTGCACAGCAACCAAACCACATGGAAAAAATCGACTGTTTCACAAGTTTCTTCAAATGTTTCATTCCTAAAATTAGCCGCTCGTTCCAACAATAAATCCGATGAACTATCCATCAGATTTATGGCCAATGCTACGCCAAACTTCGATTCTGAATTCGATGCGCACAAAATGTATAACCCAAATGGCATCAACTTTTTCAGTTTAGGGCAAGATTATTCATTAGCTATTAATTCATTGCCAAATTTTGATACTACACTGATGATACCATTATATTTCATAGCATCAGATGCTGGAATTAACACAATAGAACTAAGCACAAAAGAATTGCCAATTGCCTGTAATGTTTTTCTGAAAGACCTTTCAAACAACGTAATAACAGATCTTTCTGCTGAAAGCTATCAGTTTGTATATGAGCAGGCAAAATTATTCAAAGCATTTGAGCTTTATTTTAGCATGAATCAAGCAAAAACAAATTCTGAGACCTTAAAAATATATGCTTTTGAAAAAACTTTGTATATACGGGTGAATGCATTAAGCAGCGAAGGTTCTGTATTTGTATACAACTCCACCGGGCAGCTAGTGCTCCAGGATAAACTTCTTTCGGCGAACACACAAATTCCGGTTACTCTGGCAAAAGGGGTTTATTTTGTGAAAGTATTGGTAAACAATGAGATGACATACAAAAAAGTATTTTTTGATTAGCTTATCAATCCTTTTAAATAACATTTTTATAGTCCCCAAAATGCTGTCCACTTGCTTTATAGCTTCTTAAAAAAATAGCATACTTATATTTATATTAACACATTTCATAACAGCAATTGTGATTGATTAAATGTATTATGATGTTTCATCTAAGTTATTCACTTTTCGGAAGGAAGTCGGTAATCTGACTGATATGGAAATTACCAAAGGTCGATATACCCAAAAGTTTGTTTTTCCCATAAAATTAACCATTTCTAAAATGCAATAAGATTTTAAATAGGTTATAAATGCTCTTATTTATTTAATAGATACATGTGAAGGCATATACTAAAAAGAAGCATAGAACTTGAAAAATAATTTTAGAAATATCTGGAATACCGGCAGTGAAATAATCAAAATGTATTAAGAGTCAGCATTTTGGGTAAAATGCCAGAATGAATTGTTTTATACTGCAAATACCCATATTTTTGTGTGGATTTGTTGTGCATGCGATACATTCATCATTCAACACCCAAGTCTTATTTAAATTACATTTTACAACATTTTTAATGGTAGAGAAAATTTTCAATGAAGGGATATTTGTAGTTCACGCTCTAAAAGGGTATGAGTACCACGAAGCAAGAATAAAGGAACTATTCAAAGTAAATGGACTAAACTTTGAGTTTGTAACCGATGGCGATCCTAGCAATTTCACAAATGAGTTGATAGGGAAATATTTTGTGCCAAACATTCAAAACATCATACCTTCCAAAGGCACAATCTCTTGCACGCTCAACCATATATATGCATACGAAAAAATAGCTGCACGAAACATAGAATATGCCATTGTATTTGAAAACGATCCATTTTTTTTAGGCGATTTTAAAAAGCATATTACAAAGATGTTTTCCGAAATAGAGAGATTACCCAAAGGATTTATCATCTCGCTCGAAAATACAACTTTAAAATTTCCTTCATTCTGGCAAACTAAAAAAGGCAAATACTTGTATAGGGCTAAGCGAGGAAGAATGGCCGGTGCTTACATCGTAGATTTGGAGGGCGCCAAACGATTGGTAGAAGACCTAAAAAGCAATAAGTGCAATGCAGTAATAGACTGGTGGCACAACAATGTAATAGTCAGGGGCGTAGTAAAAATGTACTGGTCATATCCATCCATCGTAGAGCAAGGATCGCACAATGGTTTTATGAGCTCTACCATTTCAAGCAAGTCAAAATCTGCCCTTCGTCGAATTTCATGGTTATTCCAGAAGTATTATAAAACAATATTTAAAAGACTTTTTAACGAAAAACGCATTATTAAAGAAGCCTAGTTTATAGATTATTGAAGCACTCTTCATATAAAATACATACAATTATTTAATCTTTTGCTTTTCTTATTCATAAGCAAATATGCTTATGATAGATTAAAAATACCTGAATATTTTTAGTAAGATTAAAAATTTATTTTGGAAATATTAAACCAAACATCATGAACAAGCAAATAACTGACGAAGCCACCTATCAATTGGTAAAAGTCCTAAAAACTCGTTTTGAAGGAAATATGAACCGCCATGTTGACTTGATTTGGAATAAAATTGAGAAAAAATTGATAGAAAATCCAGGCAAGCTATGGTCGCTCTACGAAATGGAACAAACTGGTGGCGAGCCGGATGTAGTAGCTTACAATGCATCTACAGATGTGTATACTTTTACAGATTGTGCTGCCGAAAGCCCCAAAGGACGACGCAGTCAATGCTACGACCGCCAGGCACTGGATGGAAGAAAAGAGAACAAACCAGCCAATAGTGTGCTGGACATGGCGCACAAAATGGGCATAGAACTACTCAACGAGGAAGAATACAGACATTTGCAAACGCTGGGCGAATTTGACCTGAAAACATCGAGCTGGGTAAAAACCCCTGATGGAATAAGAAAACTCGGTGGCGCTATTTTTTGCGACAGGCGTTACAATGCAGTATTTATGTACCACAATGGTGCAGAATCCTATTATGCAGCCAGAGGTTTTAGGGGGGCATTGAATGTTTGAGTGCGAATCTTGATTGCAATCACTCAACTTTTGTATATAAGCGCCTGCAAACTAATATTGAGCTACTAACTGTTTTAACCGTATTTCAGACAGTTTCAGTCCGTACCTGAAATTAAGCATACGCGTACTAGATTGCATAAAAGACTCTTGCGCAGCATGCACTTCTAAAGAGTTGGTTCTACCCTGCTTTAGTCTTTCTATACTAATCTCAAAATTTTCGCGGCTTAGTTTATAGTTTTCTTCTTCCAATATAAGTAACTGGCGGTAATTGTCGAAGTCGTTGAGGGCAGTTTGCAGTGCATATTTTTGCATGAGCATGGCGTTTTCCATTTCGTACTCAGCCGATGCCTTCAGAAGCTTTGCACCTGAGTGCTTGCGCATATTTTCGCCCGCAGTGTAGAGGGGAATGTATACAGATGCCAATACCTCAGGCCCTGATGAGTTGTTCTGTAACAAATTGCCGTCAGAATTGTTGAGCAAGCCGAGGTAATAACCAGCACGCAGACTAATGATGGGCAAATAAGCCATTTTGCTTTGCTTTACATTTAGCTCTGCTATTTTTAGTTGCTTTTTGTAAATAAGTATTTCGTTGTTGAGTGAGTCCAGTTGGCTGAAAAGCGCTGTACGGTCGGGTTCATATCCAAGCGGTATAGAGTCGTCTACCATGAGCATGGTATCGGGTTTCAGGTTCAATAGTACAGCCAGATTTCCCTGTGCTTGTTTTATTATATTTTCCTGGTTTACAATGCTTTCTTGCGTAACATTAAAATCAATATTGGCTTGCAACAAATCGGTTTTCACCATAGTACCTGCCTGAAAACCGGCTTGGGCTATTTTCAATCTTTCCTTATTGAGCAGCATCACCTCGTTCAGTGATTTCAATTGCTGTTTTTGACGACTAATATTGTAATATGCACTTACCACACTATAAATGGTTTGGAGCACTTGTTGGTTGTATTTTAAGAGGCTTTGCTCTTCCATCTGGCTAAGCTTTTTTACCTCTACAAACATGCGTCCACCATCAAACAATGTCCAACTGAGCTCTACACCAGCATTCATGGCAGTAGACGAAAGGCCCTCGTACGTAGTTGCGGTTCCTGAAGCTAATTTCTGGGTTTCGTTGCTCATTGAATAGCCCAGCGAGCCTTTTACACCAATTTCCGGCAACATTCCTGCATTGCCTATGCTGTTGTTGATATCAGCAATGGTGGCGTTGTTTTTCTCTACCAAAATAGCATAATTATTTTTTAGTGCCGTTTCAATAGCCATTTGCAGGGTGAAACTGTTTTGCGCTAAAGTATTACCAATGCCAAGGAATAAAACAATTAAAAGAATATTTTTGAAAAAATTTAGCTTCATAATTTTAATAATTTTCCGGAGTAGTCTTTTTTCCTGAAAAAGCAATATACATAACCGGTATCACGAATAGTGTAAGTATAAGGCTGAATAGCAACCCACCCACAACTACTATACCAAGTGGAATGCGGCTTTGTGCAGCAGATCCCAGCGCCAATGCAATAGGCAGTGCCCCAAAAATGGTAGCCAAAGAGGTCATTAGAATTGGTCGGAAACGTGCCACTGAGGCTTCGTATGCAGCCACACGCTTGGTCATACCTGCCTTCCTTTTTTGGTTGGCAAACTCTACAATCAAAATCCCGTTTTTAGTAACAATGCCAATGAGCAAAATCATACCTATTTGCGAGAAAATATTGATAGTAGCACCTGTTAGCCAGAGCGAAAGCATGGCGCCCGAAATAGCCATTGGCACCGTGAGCATGATGATGAGCGGATCAATAAAACTCTCAAATTGGGCAGCCAATATAAGGTATATAAGCAACAAAGCCAGAATAAGCGCAAATGCAATGTTTGAATTGCTTTCGGCAAAGTCGCGCGAAGGACCCGATAGTGCTGTAGAAAAAGAAGAATCGAGCAATTTTGCTCCTATGCGTTTCATTTCCGCAATGCCTTCGCCCAAGGTCTTGCCGGGTGCCAGGTTGGCTGAAACTATGGCCGATTTATACCTATTGAAGTGATATATGGTTGGCGGACTGCTGCTTTCCTTTATACTCACCAGATTGTCAAGCTGTATCAATTTGCCGGTATTCGAGCGCACATACAGAGCGGGTATACTTGATGGCTCCATCCGGTCATCTCGCTTTACTTGTGCTATCACAAAATACTGTTTGTTGTTGCGCAGAAAATACCCCGAACGGCTTCCGCTATATGCATAGTTAAGTGCATCGGATATGTCTTTTTCGTTTATTCCCAAACTGGTGGCTTTAAGCCTGTCTACTGTAATATTGAGCTCTGGCTTATTGAATTTCAGATCTACATCTACACTGCTAAAAACCTCACTGTTTTGAGCCTCATCCAAAAAAAGTGGTAGTATATCGCGCAATTTCTGAAAATCGAGGTTTTGTAATACAAATTGTACGGGCAACCCCCTGGATGAGGAAGCAGCAATGGTAGGTTCTTGGCTGGCAATGGCTCTGGCAGGAGTAAAGTTGCGATAAATATTTGAAATGCGTTCATAAATCTTCATTTGGCTGGCGTTACGTACCGATGGATCTTCGAGGAAGGTGATGATGAATCCGGTGTTCACGCTGGAACCTGCGCCATATCTGGCAAGCACATACCTGTGTTCGGGAACGTTATCCATATTGATGCGAGCCAGTGAATCAATTATTTTTTTTGTTGCATTGAATTCCATTCCTTCAGGAGCAGTAATAAAAGTGCGTATGAAGCTTTGGTCTTCGAGTGGTGCCAACTCCGATTTTAGTGTTTTTGAAAATGCAACAATCATGAATACACAAAGTGCCAATATGGTGAATGCAAGCCATTTGTTTTTAATAAAATATAAAAGCCCGCGCCTGTACTTTCTCTCAATAGCAACAAAAAACGGCTCGGTGGCAGTGTAAAAACCTGAATGACCGCTTGATGTGCCGCTCAGTTTTATATTAAGAACAGGTGTAAGTGTGAGCGAAACCACAGCAGAAATGAGTACTGCGCTCGCTACTACTATTCCAAACTCGCGAAACAACCTTCCGGTAAAACCTTGCAAGAATATGACAGGTATAAATACTATAGCGAGTGTGAGAGAAGTAGATACCACTGCAAAGAATATCTCGCGGGTGCCTTCAAATGCAGCCTGCCACTTATTCATGCCTTTCTCAATGCGCTTAAATATGTTTTCGGTTACCACTATACCATCATCCACCACCAAGCCTGTAGCCAGCACTATGCCCAAGAGGGTGAGCACATTGATGGAAAAATCAAAAATATACATCACAAAGAACGTACCTATGAGAGATACAGGTATATCTATAAGCGGACGCAAGGCAATCATCCAGTTTCTGAAAAACAGGAAAATGATGAGAATAACCAAAATAATGGCAATGATAAGTGTTTCAATCACGTCGTTTACAGACTGTTTCACAAATACCGACTTATCGCGGCCTATGTATAAACCCATGCCATCGGGCATTAATTGTTGCAATTGAAACAAACGTTTATTGAACTCCTCTGCTATTTCGATTGCATTGGCACCGGGCAGGGGTATGAGTGCAAGCACAACCCCAGTGGCTCCGTTTATAGTTGCACCCGATTCTTCATTCTGCGGACCAAGTACCGCTTCACCCACATCGGACAGGCGTACTATCTGGTTATTGGTTTGTTTTATTATCAGATTGTTGAATTCTTCTTCGGTGCTGAGCCTGCCACGGGTTTTGATGATAAGCTCAGTTGCACTTCCTCGTATTTTCCCTCCTGGCATTTCCACATTTTCTTTTGCTAATGCGAGGGTTATATCGCTGGCTGTAAGCCCGAAAGCTGCCATTTTAGAAGGATCGAGCCATAGACGCATTGCGGGTTTTTGTTGTCCGTATATGATTATCTGACTTATGCCTGGAATGGTTTGTAAGCGTTCAACCAGAATATTTTCAGCATAATCGCTCAACTCAAGTTCGTTCATATGTGTACTCTGGGCTACCAACATGATGATGGGGTCGCTATTGGCATCGGCTTTGGTTACGGTAGGCGGAGCGTCTATGTCTTGAGGTAGTTGGCGCATGGCCTGCGATACCTTGTCGCGCACATCGTTGGCAGCTTTTTCCATATCTGCACCCAATTCAAACTCTACTGTAATATTGCTACTACCTACAGCAGATTGCGAAGTGATGGATTTTACACCTTCTATGCCGTTTATCGATTTCTCAAGTGGCTCTGTTATTTGAGATTCTATAATCTCTGAATTAGCTCCGGTATATGATGTTTGCACACTTATAACGGGTGGGTCAATGGCCGGATATAGACGTACGCTCAAAAAACTATACCCCACAACACCAAGTAATATAATAGCCAGACTGAGCACTACCGATGCTACCGGCCTTTTAATAAAAACATCAGATATCATCATAATGCTCCGGTCTTGATGTTTGAAAATTCAATTTTCGTTCCTTCTTTCAGGAATAAAATACCGGAAGTAAGCACTGTATCGCCAAATTGTAATCCTTCAGTGATTTCGATCACCGATTTTTTACGAATGCCTTTTTTTACTGTAACCAAATGCGAAGTTCCGTTTTTGGCAATAGCCACAAATTCTTTCTCGCCGCGTGGTATGAGGGCTTGGGTAGGAACCAAAATGGCATTTTTATTTTCGCTTAAGCGCAGCAGTACATTTACATAGGCACCGGGAATGAGATTTGCTGAGCGGCTGGTTACCAATGCCCTTGCTTTCATGTTTCGGGTATTTATGTCAATACCATTTTCTATAGCCAAAACGTTGGCCTCGTATATTTCATCGGTATTTGCCAAACTAAAACTCACTTTCATGCCTTGTTTTACTAAGGCACTATACTTCTCGGGAACACTGAAATCGAGCTTCAGCTTATCCTCTGTGCGCAAGGTGGCCAACAGCACAGAAGGGGTCACCATAGCTCCTACACTCACGTTTTTCAGACCAAGTACACCATCAAATGGCGCCAGCACCTCCGTTTTACGAATCTGCACTTTCAGAACTTCTATATCTGCTTTCAAGGCATTCAGCTTCAGTGCTGCCAGCTCATATTCATTTTGGCTAATGCCGTTTATTTGCATGAGCTCTTTCTGTCGTTCAAATATTTTTTCTTCGCTTTCTAACTGAATCTGAAGCTTCTTCAGATTGGCTTGCAAGTCGGCATCGTATAGTTTTACAAGCAAAGTACCGGCTTTCACAAATTGCCCTTCAGGCAAATTCACCATTACCACCCTGCCAGATACTTCATTGACCAACTGTACCTCATCGAATGCGAGCAAACTTCCTGAAATATTAATTTCATTGATCAATTCCGATGGACTTACAACCACTGCATCCACTTTCACCGGCTTTTTGCCCTTTTGCAAAGCTTGCTCCTGCATTCCACCGGATTTGCCAAATATGTAATATAAACTTACTGCTATTACCAAAACTACCATCAGGTAGATCCACATCGATTTCTTTTTCATTTCTGCTTTCACTTTCTATAATCTGTATTCTTTATCTTGTGTTTTCAATTCTCAGTTTTGGGGCTTTCAATGAAAAATACTCGCAAAAATCATGACTTATGGTGAATCTTCAAAATCGTATTTCGTATAATTGACAAGATTATGTAATAAAAGTCATCTCACAAAATCCCTTATATCAATCGATAGCCATTTTTCACCAGAATATTTTCAATATTTTACCCAGTATATTTACAAAGTATTTTATTCAGGGCTAAAGTACATAATAATCTAAATTACCCATTCATGTATGTGCATATTTTCAGTAAACACGCCAGAAAATTAAAGAAATTTATACTCTTTTTGAATGCAATTTATGAACCCATAATAGATTTTCTTTGCAACTTTTTGTTTTGTTTTGCAATGCCATTGTATTCGGTATTCGGCCTATATATTCCGGAATATGAAATTGTTATTGTAAATAATTCTGGTAAAGAATTTAAAAACACTTATTTTGTGCCGCACAAACAAAGGACATGTCGAGATTAAATATACAAGAAGAAATACTACAGCTGGTAGAATTGCTAAAGATGGAAAAAGAAGCCGAAATGGATATTTATCTTTCATCGGTGGCCAATAGTTCTTTCCATGATCAGCGCAATATGGGCTTATGCTGGTATCCGGTAAAAGTACTAAAAACTGGATATGACTTTGGAGAAAGATTGCTGGTGAGGGTATCGCGTATGCCTGAGCACAAGCATAGCCACAGTTTTCAGTCGGGAAAGTTGGTTCGTATGTTTTCAAATGCGGGAAATAGCGTTGGTGAGGACGATTTTGTGACCGCTGTCGTAAATTCTGCCGATGAGCGCGAAATGCTTATTACGATCAATGCAGAAGAATTGCCCGAATGGATAGATGGGAACTACCTGGGAGTGCAACTTTTGTTTGATGAGAATGTGTACCGAGAGATGAATGCAGCCTTGCAATATCTGCTCGAAACCAAAGAAGAAAATATAAACAGGCTTAAACATGTGCTCCTGGGCGAACAAACTGCCCGTTTTACTGAGAAAGATAAAATACGAGCTTCGTCGCTCAACGATAGCCAGAACGAGGCACTGAACCTCATCAATACTGCTTTGGATGTTGCCATTATACATGGACCACCGGGAACCGGAAAAACCACCACACTGGTAGAGTCAATACTTACTACTCTACAATCTGAAGCACAGGTTCTGGTTGCTGCATCCAGCAATGCTGCAGTAGATTTATTGGTAGAAAAGCTCAATGCACGCGCAGTGCAAGTAGTACGACTCGGACACCCTGCCAGGGTTACCGATGAAGTATTGCTATCTACACTCGATTCACGTTTTTATCATCACGAGAATTACAAAAACCTACGAACATTGCGCAGACAAGCCGATGAATACACAAAACTCGCCTCTAAGTATAAACGCCATTTTGGAGAAGCCGAACGCGAGCAACGCAGGTTGCTGCGCACCGAAGCCAAGAAACTGCGACAAGAGGCCCAGCAACTTTCGTACTATATTACATCAGATATTATTTCGAAAGCACAGGTGATTGCATGTACATTGCATGGAGCATCAGGTGATGTATTGAAAGGCATCCGCTTCAAAACTGTATTTCTGGACGAAGCTTCTCAAGCGTTGGAACCAGCTAGTTGGATTCCCATAGCAAAAGCCAATCGTGTGATTTTTGCCGGCGACCACAAACAATTGCCACCTACAATAAAATCAATGAAAGCTGCACAGAATGGCTTGCAAAATACTTTGTTCGAAAAAGCAATTACCCGCAATAAGGCTGATGTGATGCTAAATGTGCAATACCGCATGAATGATATAATCATGCAATTCTCCTCGAAACAATTTTACCGCTCTGAGCTAAAGGCGCACCCTTCAGTGGCAACACATTTGATTTTTGAAAACGATTCGCCAGTAGAATTTATAGATACTGCCGGAACCGGATTCTTTGAAGAACAAAACCTTGAAACCAAAAGCATTTACAATAAAGACGAAGCCACGCTTTTGTTAAAGCACTTGCTTATGTATCTTGAAAAAGTTGAAGCATCGGGTTCGTTGCGAAATCTCACCAGTATTGGTATCATTTCGCCATACAGGGCACAAACTGTGGTGCTCAATAATTTGGTTTCGGCAAACGATGCTTTGCCTCATTATTTAAAATCTATCACCAATATAAATACTGTTGACTCATTTCAAGGACAGGAGCGAGATGTGATTTACATAAGCCTCACTCGTTCAAATGAAAAATCGGAAATTGGTTTTTTGTCGGACTTGCGACGTATGAACGTGGCTATGACACGTGCCCGCAAAAAGTTAGTGATGATTGGAGACAGCGCCACCCTTGCCAGTCATCCTTTTTATGCAGATTTACTGGATTACGTGCAACAATATGCCGTTTACAAATCTGCTTACGAATATATTTATATATAATTTGGTTACTTCAAACATAAAATCGTTGCGGGTATGTTTTTTTCGATTCTGATAAATGAAAAAAGGTTTGAATACCATCAGAATCCTTTTTTAACAAGGCGTAATCCAAAAAGATGTTATTATTGTATGAAAAATATGCTTATATATGGCGCTTATCTCATTTTTTTTTAATCAATGGCATTTTAAGTAATCATGGATTTAGGCTTTTTAGAATTCCTTTTTAACTCAGAAACCATCATCATGACTGGTGGTATTGCCCTTATTGTGCTTATTGTTTACCTAGAGAATGGTATACTGATAGCTTTCTTTCTGCCTGGCGATTATCTTCTTTTCCTGTCGGGCCTATTTACTGCAAGTGGTATTCTGGATATCCATATTGCTCTTTTGGCATTTCTGATTTATACTGCTGCTGTGGCAGGGTGTTTCACAGGTTACTGGTTTGGCTGGCGTGTTGGGTATGGACTCTACCACCGCAAAGAATCCCGATTTTTTAAGAAAAAATATTTGATAGATACCGAAAGATTTTTCCATAATTGGGGTGGACGCTCGCTCATTCTTAGTCGATTTCTTCCGGTCATTCGTACCTTTATGCCAGTATTGGCGGGAATCGTGAAATACAGATTCAGTCACTTTGTGTTATTTACACTTACAGGAGTGAGCATTTGGGTTTCCTCCTTGGTATTTGGAGGATATTTTTTGGGGAAAAGATTTCCTCACTTACAAGACTATGTGCATATTATCATTCTTTTTTTCCTGCTAATTACCACTTTTTCTCTTATAAAATCATGGTGGACAGTGCGCAAAAAGGCACAATAAAAGCCTTGGATAACCGAACAATTTTATTTTTAGCAAAAATATTAAAATAAAAAGCAAATTACACTGGCCTCAGGAAATATTATTTTGAGCAACTCACTAAGAACATTGTAAATTTGTTATTACAACCTCATTCCAGAAAATGAAAAGATCCGTATTACAGATTTTGAAATATTGATTCTATCCTCTGAATATGTAAATGTATTCATTAGTCAGTTTGAATTGAATCCAAAGATTCATTTTTCCCGAAAGTTCCTAAAAGTTTCGAGAAGTGATATCAAATTTATATTTTAGTGCGCAATCTGGGTTAAATTTCAGATTTTCTCATTGATCTATTTCTATGTTGTATTTTGCAGTCTTGGTGATTGTTTTCCATTGGTCGGTACGAAAGGGCTCGGCAGGAAATCCCTCTTTGTTGAAGAGATTGCTCTCAGAGGCATCACCTATCCAACTAAAACGCACAGCTATCGGATTCTGTACCATATCGCTGTATAATTGTATTTTATCGCCTTTTATAAATGCTTTGGCGAAATGAAATACACTATCGTTGCCTGCTATTTCAAAACCACGGATATATCCATATTTGTCCGGTGTATACAATCCCCCTTCGGTATTGTTGAAACTGATGGTGGCCACATTTGCATTCACTTCAAAATCTTTAAAGTTTGGACCACGACACACTAATGATTTCCCGTATAAATTATTCAAGGCAATAGCTGCTAATCTTATTCCCACTGTTTGCTTATTGGTAGGATGAATATCAGTAGGATCGCCCACATCGGTGGTCACCACCATGCCGGTATTCGGAACGCTAAGCGTAAGTGCTTGTGCTTCTCGCAATTCAGCCCAATCACATCCTTCGTTGCTATTGCCATATGTGGTATATGTGGCCAATTGCACATAGTAGAAAGGCATATCGGGCTTACCAAATTTCTTGCGCCAATCGGCTATGAGCAAAGGCATAGCCTTGCGGTACTGATATGCCCGACCGGCATTGCTTTCGCCCTGATACCAAAGTACACCACGTATGCCATAAGGTACTATGGGATGTATCATGGCATTATAGCAAAGCGATGGCAGCGAGTTTTCGTTGGTCAATTTCAGAATAGATTCTACTTGCCATTTCCAGTCACCTGCCAGTGAAATATCTTTTTGCCCGAGGCTGATTTTTACTTCAGACTCACTGCCATATATACCGCCACCGCCGCCGGTATCTATTACCCTAACGGCAATTACATTTTTTCCTTCTTTCAGTATGCCCGGGGCCAGGGTATATATTCTGTCTGCATTCCACCTATCTATGCCACCTACTTTTACGCTGTTTACGTAAGTTTCGTCATTGTCATCAATTTTAGCCAAATGCAGCACGGCATCTTGATTGGCCTCTTCTGCGCTCAGGGTTATGGTTTTGCGCAACCATACTACACCATCCAATTGGCCTAAAACCTGCGCTTCCCACAAGCCCGGCTGTATGAGGGTTTGCCATTTGGAATCGTCAAATTGTGGCTGGTGAAAATCTTTGGGATTCAACTCACTAAAAAGCGTTCCTTGCAGGCGCTCTATCCGCTTTTCGCTGCCTCGTATGCTCAGCTTGCTCAATGAGTCTATATGTATGCGTGGCATACGGCCTATCATTTCCTTGAATTCTTCTGAACTTTCAAATCCCTCGCGGCTTATCCAGGTTTCTATATTGGTGCCACCCCAGTTGTCGTCTATGATGCCTATGGGTACCTGTATGCTATCGTATACCGTACGCGCAAAGAAATAGGATACTGCCGAATAGTAAGATACTGTACCGGTATCGCATATACTCCATCCGGTAGTAGTAGCTTGGTTTTCGGGAATTGAATTTATTTTATGTTCAATTTTTATTCGTCTTATTTTCGGATAATTGGCATTGGCCACCTCATTTTTATAATTCATCACTCCCATTTGCCAGTTTCCTGTGTATCCCACCTGAAATTCCATATTCGACTGACCGCCACAGAGCCAAACTTCGCCTATGAGTAAGTTTTTAAATTCGAGCATATTTTTACCCTTTACTTGCAAAGTATAGGGGCCACCTGCTTTTTCGGCATCCATATATAGCATCCATTTGCCCGTTTTATCGGCCTTGGTGCTTTTGGTTTGCTTATTCAGGCGTACTTCTACTTTTTCGTTGGCTTTTGCCCACCCCCAGATGGGTATAGGCGCCTCGCGTTGCAGCACCATATTGTCGGTAAATATGGCAGGAAGGCTTAATTGTGCATGCAGATTTGCTACTATCAGTACACATGCAATGAGTAAAACACTATACTTTTTCATTTAATAAATATTTAATTTACAATATTTTAAGTAATGTTTATCAGTAAAATATTCAATTCATATCATTGTTTTGCACCTGCAGTAATAGCATAGGATATCAGAGCAGAACAATCTTTTGAATACTTTTTTACAAACTTAGCTGTATAAACTGATTATACACTGCATTCGCAAGCTACAGTATCAAATATATTCTCCCCCTATGATGATAAGAAATTCCGGGAATATCACTTCACTTCGCGTTCCAATCGTATGGTATCATATTGTGAACTAAACCCGGAAACAAAGCTTATGTATCCATCCTTTTCGAGAACAAATGTTTGGTCGGCAGGAAGATTTTCATGAATCTCGAATCGTCCATTATCATCGCTATAGATTTTCTTGCTAAGCGAGTCGCCCTTCACATCTTTCAAATAGAGTTCAATACGAACTCCGGCAACGGGCAATTGGGTAGAATCGTCTACTATCACTCCTCTTTTGGGCTCAGCATGCTTGCAAGCCGATACTACAAACA
>JAIFMY010000247.1 GCA_020048155.1 Bacteroidota bacterium | reverse complement strand
TCGCGCATTTCGATATTGGTTGCTACGTCATCCCAGTATTTCTCAGGCTGATATTCAATGTTTTGCATAGTATAGAAATATAAGATTAGTTCTTTTCACCCACAAACTCGTAACCCAAGTCGTTTACGGTATCTTTTATGGTTTCCAGGTTTATATTATCGCCGGATATAACTACTTCATTGGTTTCCGGATTTGCAGTTACAAGAGTTATTCCATCTATTTTTTTCAGATTTTTCTCAACACTCATCTTGCAATGGTTGCAAGTCATGCCTTTTACAATGAGTTTCTTTTCCATATTGTTGTTTGTATTTGAATTGTTGATTGCAGAAATATTCATTTCTTTCCTTTTTGCAAAATATTTATTGTAAAAAGCATACAGTAAAAGTGAGGCCAAGGCTGCAACGTTGGCGTAAACCAACCATGCTGGCAACAAATGATGCTCGTGCCCCATGTGCTCAGAATGCTGGTGAGCAAACCATTCAAATGGTAAAAATTCATTCAGAATGATGCCCGAAACATACGCGGTACCAATGATGGCCGCCAAATAAGCATACATGGTTCTTTTTCCGAATATCCGGTTTATTACAGTAATAGTGGCAGCATTGGTGGCAGGACCAGCCATAAGAAAAACCAAAGCTGCGCCGGGAGATAAGCCTTTCATGAGAAGCACTGCTGCAATAGGAACCGAACCCGTAGCACAAACATAAAGTGGCACAGCAGCAAGCATTACAAGCAACATTTCGAGGTAAGTATTACCCACATAGTTCTCAAAGAAGTTATCGGGAATAATCATAGCTATAGCGGCGGCTACTACCAGCCCTATAACCAGCCATTTGGCAATATCTTGCATAAAATCAACGAATGCATATCTGAACATCTCATTCATTTTCTGCAAAAACCCAAGGTTGGCCGTATTCTTATTCTCTTGCTTAAAACTATCGTTCTTAGTAACATCAGTAGCAAACAGAGTCAGCCAGCCTCCCAAAACACCAGCAATGAGAGCTACTATAGGGCGAACTATAGCAAAAGGCAATCCCATAAGCGAATAGGTTATCAAAATGCTATCTACGCCAGTTTGAGGCGTGGATATAAGAAATGAAACAGAAGCAGGTTTAGAAGCACCACTTTTGTACAAAGAAACACCTGTAGGTATAACACCGCAAGAGCACAATGGAAGCGGTATTCCAATGAGGGCAGCATAAAATACAGATTTCAAGTCGCGCTTGCCCATATATCTCTGTATGCTGCTTTCGGGTACAAATACATGTAATATACCAGCTACCAGAAAGCCCAGCATGAGGTATGGACTCATTTCAACGAATAGATAAACAAATTCATTAATAAACTCTTGCAGCCAAGTGTATAGAAAGTTCATGATTTCTGAAGTATAATTTTAAAAATAAGCTAGTGCGAAAAAAATAGCGCAAATTGGGCTTACAAAATTAGTATTTTTTGACGCGGGTGTACCATCAATGAGCATTATATTTCTGAATCAAAATAAAAGAAGCGGCCGTGAAACACAACCGCTATTTATTTAAATCTCGAAATGAAATGAGAGCTATATGAAATACAAAAGACTATATTACCAACGCAGAAGTACTGATCCCCAGGTAAATCCGCTACCAAATGCAACCAGAGCATACAATTGCCCGGGTTTAATGCGCCCCTGCTCCCAAAGTTCGCTTAAGCAAATGGGGATGGTAGCTGCAGTAGTATTGCCATATTTGGCAATATTGCTATATGCCCTTTCATCAGGCAGTCTGAGCTGGCGCTGCACCATTTGGGTGATACGCAGGTTGGCCTGATGTGGAACAAGCATGTCAATATCGTCGGTGGTAAGATTGTTTTTAGCAAGCGCTTCTAATACTACTTCTGTCATGCGGGCTATAGCATTTTTAAAAACAAAATTACCATTCATGATCGGCAAAATATCCTCACTATCCATCATCTCGGGATAAATCATTTTGTGCGCACCTGTACCAGGCATTTTCAGGCAAAGTTGATCAGCGTGTTCGCCCTCAGCATATAAATGGGTAGAAAGGATGCCTTCGTTTTCATTTTCAGTAGCAGTAAGTACAACGGCACCGGCACCATCGCCAAAAAGTACAGCTGTATTGCGGCCTCGGTCGGTCATATCAAGTGCGATACTTTGTGTTTCGGAACCTACCAACAAAATATTTTTGTATATTCCAGAACGGATATAAGCATCGGCTACAGAAAGGCCGTATATAAATCCGCTACACTGGTTGCGTACATCGAGTGCCCCGGTTGGTTTAATGCCAAGTTCTCTTTGCAACATCACTCCCGGACCAGGGAAATAGTAATCGGAACTAAGGGTAGCAAAAATAATAAAATCGATGTCTTCAGGTTTCAGATTGGCACGTTCAATGGCCATGCGGGCAGCCATGGTGCCCATACTGGTAGTATTATGCACTCCGGGAGTAATAAAGTGACGTTCTTCTATTCCAGAACGTTCACGAATCCATTCATCGCTGGTTGTTATTAACTTAGCCAGATCGTGGTTCGTAACCACGTTTTCGGGTACATAATGGCCTGCACCAATAATTTTAGTACGTATCATTGTATGTTGTAATTATGAACTTTATTCGAACCTCTGAATATTTAAATGAATATAAAATTATAAACGTTCGAAATTATAAAATTCCAAACAATCAAACAAATCAATATAAGCCGAACGACATCCGAATTATTTATATTTTCGGTCGAAAAACTTACCTAACATTTATATTTTCAGAACGGTATAGGAATATACTTATACAAATAGATAGATAAATATTTTGAAATAATAGGGAACTCATATTTATAACCATAACAAATACTGCAGAATGGTATCAAAGTTTTATGCCGAGTAATGTTATATCATCACGTTGTTCGTTCACGCCCTGATGGTTCATTAGTGTATCCACAAGTATTTGTTTTTGTTTTTGCATGGGCAAAACGCCTATAGAATTGAGCAACTCGGAGAAACGTCGCGTTCCAAATTTCTTCCGTTCACTATTATTCTGGTCTACATAGCCATCAGTGGTAAGATAAAGAATATCACCTTTAGAAAGCCAGAGCTCGTATTCGGAGAAAGTCTCGTTGGTATTTGCGTGATATCCACCAATCATTTTTGAATCTCCTTTTACCACTCCAAGTTCATGGTATCTGCTTCTGAAGTAGAATAGCGGACGTTTGCTACCACTAAACACAACTCTAAAATCTTCTGATTCGGGATTGTCTTGTTCTATAAGGCACAGGCAAATATCCATTCCATCCAGATTTTCATTTTCAGACTGGCTAAGGCTCTCGCGAATGTAGTTGTTAAGTGATTCCAGAATTTTGTGGGGTGCATAAATCATTTTTTCGCGTACTATTTTATTGAGCAAGAAAACACCGACTACGCTCATAAAAGCACCCGGTACACCATGCCCTGTACAATCAACTACAGCTACAAGCTTCTGAATGGTTCTGCTGGCTCCAGGCTGAGGTGGCAGGTTTGCAAACCAATAAAAATCGCCCGAAACCACTTCTTTGGGTTTGAAGAGGATAAAATGTTCGAGATGTTCGCTAAGTTTGGCTTCATTTGGCAATAGCGCTCTTTGTATGGTAAGCGCATATCTGAGCGCCGCCATCAGGTTTTCGGTTGCATGTTCGAGTTGCTCTTTGTGTTCATAAATGGCTTCGGTAAAAGTGCGCAATTCTTCGGTGATGGCTTCAAGCTCACGATTTTTATAATACAACTCAGTGTTTTGGTTTTCAATAAAATCCTGACGGGAAGTAATCTCCTTGTTTCTGTTGTGCAATTCGTCGGCTGTTTGTTGCAGTACGATAGTAATTTCTTTCAACTCTTTATTCTTATCTTCCAGCACTTTGTTGTTGGACTCAATAAGTTCTTGCCTATTGACTAAGAGCATATTTTTATCATTCAATTCTGCGGTACGCAAAGTAACCAGGTTTTCGAAGAAATCTTTTTGGTCATCGAGCTCTTTTATCCGATGCTGTATAATCCAATATATAGCACCAGCAGCTCCAATAACAAATAAAAACCAGAACCACCAAGTACGCCAAAACGGACTAGAAACAAAAATATAAATTCGTTTGTAACGTTGGTTCCATCGGCCATCGCTATTGGTAGATTTTATTTTGAAAATATATTTGCCTGGGGGTATATTTGTATAGGTTATACTTCGGTGATTGGCATCTGTGAAAATCCAATCCTCGTCAAAATTTTCAAGCATATAAGCATACTTGCAATTGAGTGGATTTGTAAACTCAAGAGCAGCAAACTCAAAAGTCACTACTCTTTCGTACCATTTTAGCCAAATAGTATCGGTATTTTCGATAGATTTCTCCAAGATTATGCGGTCGCCAACAGGAACATTGGGGTAAACATAATTATTGAAAAGCTTGAATCCGGTAATTTTTACCATAGGTAAATTAGACCTGCGGGCTATCATATCGGGGTGAAACATATTGAATCCTTTTACACCACCAAAAAGCATGCGTCCGTCCATGAGAGTAACCGAGGAATTGTGCAAGAATTCAAATCCCTGAAGGCCTTCATTTTTGTAGAAAAGCCTGATGCTACCATCGTCTAAGGTAAGTCTGCAAAGCCCTTTATTTGTACCCAACCAAATATCACCATTGCTATCTTCTTCAATGGATACAATTGCATTGTCTGGCAATCCATTTTCTGTAGAATAATGCTTGAATTTTTTTTGGAAAGGATCGTACACATCGAGGCCGTTGTCTTCGGTTCCGATCCAAATTTTACCATTTCGGGTTTTGCGAATAGACAATATATAATCGCTGCTTATTGAATTTGTATCGTTCTCAATTTTTCGAAAATGAACAATGTCACCTGTTTTCAAATCAATATGGTTTAACCCACCACCACTTGTGCCCACCCAAAGCGAAGAGTCGAGATTAACCAAAATTGAAGTGACATTGTTGCTACTGATAGAATTGCGGGAATTCGGATTGTGTTTTATAGAAGATACCTTTCCCAGGCCATCCATAAAGAAAATTCCTTTGTCGGCAGTACCTGCCCAGAGCCCTTTTCCAGATGCTGCCACCAATGTATTTATCTGATTGCTAGGAATATTATACGTTCCAAGTGCGTCAGCTTGATATCTGACAAAAGTATTATTCTGTGCATCGAATTTATTTATGCCAGCTGAAGGCGAAGCAAACCAGTAACTTCCTGAAACATCTTTAACAATAGAAGTGATAGCATTCTCGCTAAGCGAATTAGAAGAAGAACCCGCCACAAAAATTTCATTTTTTCTTGTACGCAGATTCATGCGGTTAATTCCGCCATTTTCAGTACCAATCCAAACAATATTATTACCCACTTCGCAAAAAGCAGTAACTCCATTATCGGATAGTGAATGCATGTTGTTGGTAGTTTTGTAATAATGGACAAAAATATAACGCGAGGGGTCTATTACGCTCAATCCCCCCCTGATGGCTCCTACCCAAATACGTCCAGCATCATCTTCATAAATAGTACTTATATTATTACTAACCAACGAATTGGCCTCAAGCGGATCTACTTGCATGAGGTGTTTACGACCATTGTTGAGGTTCAGGCGAATGAGCCCCATGTTGTTAGTCCCCAACCAAACTATAGAATCGGACTGAAACAAAATATCCGTAATGGAGGTATTGGCATTGAAAGGCTTTACACGTTGGTTTAATCTTTGTTCCGGTTCCAGATATTCAAAAATACCCAAGTCCTTATAGCTTATTAATAAAGAACCACCGGGAGTGAACACAACTTTCTCAATGGCTTTGTCGGTTGAGAATGTAGAAATAACCGAATCGCGCATAAAACGACCTTTTGTATATTTAAATAAATCGGTATCGGTAAAAACATACATTTCACCATTGAAATTTTGCAGAATTGCGACAATGGTTTGTTGCTTGCCAATTTCACCCAAAGCATAATGTTGTATCATTTTGGTTTTTACGTCCAGAATATCAAGGCCATCATTAGTACCCAACCAGAGCATCCCTTCCAAATCTTCGGCAATGGCGCTAATGGTGCGCCCGGTCATTCCTTCCATTAAATCATTCTGAAAAATAAATGTTTCGAAAGATCGCATTTGTTTGTTGTACTTCAGCAATCCTCCTAAACGAGTACCAATCCAGAGCTGATCATGATGGTCAACAAAAATTTTAGTGATGTAATCGTTGTACAAATTTGAATATTGCTTATTTCTGTCTGTAAAATTCAGAAAATTAACCCCATCGAATCGGCTCAATCCATCAACGGTGCCAACCCACATGAAACCATCATTATCTTTCACAATATGAGTCACGCTATTGTTAGCGAGGCCATTTTCAGGACTGTAATTGTAAATCTGGTAATAGGGTTGCGAATATGCAACAGACATATTTACAATTAAATACAATGTAAAAATTATATAATACAATTTTCTATGAAGTCCGATGTTTAAAACCATATTGTAGTTGCAAATCTCAAAAGAATATTAACCCTAAAATAACTATATAAATCAAAGCTGGCAACAAATTGAGCACCTTTATTTGTTTAATGTCTAAAATATTTAACCCCAAACCAATTAGTAATATCCCACCGGTAGCTGTAAGCTCAGAAATAATAGATTCGGAGAAATATTGTCCTAGATATTCTGCAAACAAAGTGAGCGCCCCCTGATATAAAAGCAATGGAACGACCGAAAAAATAACTCCGGCCCCCAAGGCTGCCGAAAGCGCAACAGCGGCAAAACCGTCCATCACAGATTTTGTAAACAATAAAGTAGGTTTATTTCCAAGACCTTCTTCAAATGCGCCCAATATGGTCATAGATCCCATGCAAAAGAGCAAAAATGCTGTAATGAGGCCTTCCGAAAATCTTTCGTGTCGCATTTTGAATTTGGCTTTCATGCGCTCAGTCAACTTTTCCATTCCTACATCCAATTTCAGCATTTCGCCAGTAATACCACCAAGAACCAGACTAAAAACTACATACAACAATTGCTGTGCTTTAGATGCCATCATAAAACCAATAAAAAGGGTAAAAAGTCCGAGCGCCTGAAAAACGATTTTGATATATCGTTCAGGCAATTTATCATTTATAAGTAGCCCGATGATGCTGCCTAGCAAAACAGTAAATACGTTAACCAAGGTTCCAGTCATTGTGTTATATTTTTTTAAGAAAACTTACTGCCGAATTTGGTTTCCAAAAATAATTAAATTGTGCGTTTGGCAATCAGTATTATTATATTTGCACGCAAAGAACAATACAATGACCGAAAATAAACCATTAATACTAATAACCAACGATGACGGTGTAGATGCCAAAGGAATAAAATTTTTGGCAGAAACGGTAAAAGATTTTGGGAAAGTAGTGGTAGTAGCTCCAGCACAGCCCATGTCTGCTCAATCGCACGCTATCACGGTGCGAGATCCGCTCAGATATAAGCTTGTAAGCAGTACCGAAAATTTTGAAGTATACGTATGTAATGGTACTCCGGTTGACTGTATTAAGTTGGGATTGCATCAAATAATGTCGAACGTGCCAAGTATCATATTATCTGGCATCAACCATGGGCCAAATCTTTCGGCAAGCGTTTTTTATTCGGGTACCATGGCCGCAGCTATTGAAGGTTGTCTGAATCAAATACCATCCATTGGTTTTTCTCTCGACGATTTCTCGCATAATGCTGATTTTAGCCAAACGCGTCCGTATATACGTCAAATAGTGCAACAAACACTCGAGCAAGGACTTGCAAATAATGTTTGCCTCAATGTTAATTTTCCGGCCAAACCAGAAGCTTCAATAAAAGGAGTTAAAATAGTACGCCAGCTGCACGGTAAATGGCGCGAAGAATTCATACAACGTGAACACCCACATGGCGGTCACTATTATTGGTTATCCGGAGATTTTATAAGTATGGAACCCGAAGCCACAGATACCGATACTTGGGCTGTTGAAAATGGATACGTATCCATAGTTCCAACTCAATTAGATTTAACCGCACATCATTTCATTCAGAATTTAAAAACTTGGAATTTAAATGTTTACGAAGAAAAGAAATAAATGGGATCACCGGCAAATAGGTTTTCTGGCTGGTCTGATAGCTCCTGCTATTACATTTTTTATATATTATCTTTCAAGATATTCACAATTGGCTTTTTCTGAGTTTGTAAATACTACGGTCATATACGGGGTAATTACCAATATTATTGCCCTTTGTGCTCTTCCCAATTTGCTGATTTTCTTTTTTTTCCTGAATAGGGAATTTTATGACAGTGCACGCGGTATCATTTTCGCCACATTTTTTATTACTGTATTGGTAGTCGTTTACAAATTCTTCTAAAAACGGATAGGTATTTGAATTATGCGATGTCTTAAACCAGAAAATATAACTTTGGTATCATATCGATATATTAAAATTTCAGAAGCTAAGTATAGTTGAAAATGCGCTGCTATAAAACAACATATATGGGCTGAGCATAGAACGAAGGCTTGAACAATTACAAGACGTATGAAAGCAGAATTCTTAATTTTAATTCATAGTATAAATATAGGTACCGGACAAAAGGTGATAAATGCGTTAGAAATACTTACAACGAATAGTTAAAAAAACTCTGAAAAAAGTATTTCAAGACGAATCAACGTACCGAAATCAATAAATTTAGGTTCGATATATTTATCATCGAATCATTTTATACTTTAGCAAGAGATAAATCTGAATACAAAAAAACCATGAAATACTACATCATTGCAGGCGAAGCATCAGGCGACTTGCATGCCTCCAATCTAATGAAATCATTGAAAGAAATCGACCCCGAAGCACAATTTCGTTATTATGGTGGCGACCTGATGCAGGCCCATGGCGGTACACTGGTGAAACACTATAAGGAAATGGCATTCATGGGATTTGTAGAAGTACTGGCCAATATAAGAACCATAAGCAAAAACCTGAATCAGTGTAAACTCGACCTAACCCAAAATAAGCCGGATGTTGTTATATTGGTCGACTATCCTGGCTTCAATCTGCGAATTGCGAAATTCGCATTCGAGGCGGGGCTAAAAGTCTTTTACTATATATCGCCCAAAATATGGGCATGGAAACAAAGCAGGGTGCATACTATCAAAAAGTATGTGCATCAGATGTTTACCATATTCCCTTTTGAGACAGATTTTTATGCACAATTTGACTATAAAGTCAATTATATAGGCAATCCGCTGCTCGATGCCATAGAGCAAGCCAAAACCACGCTATCAGATTCCGAAAGTTTTCGCTCAAAATACAAACTTGACAAGCGCCCCATAGTAGCAGTATTGCCAGGCAGCCGAAAGCAAGAACTTACACACCATCTGCCCCGATTTGCAGAGGTGATGCCTCTTTTTCCAGATATTCAATTTGTCATTGCTGGTATTTCGTCTATGCCAGATCAGATGTACGATTCCTATTTACACAACGCACCTTGCACACGTATTACTGACGCCACGTATGAGCTGCTTCACCACTCATCTGCAGCATGGGTAGCCAGTGGCACTGCTACGCTCGAAACCGCTCTGTTTGATGTACCTCAGGTTGTATGTTACCACACCAATCCTATCACCTTTCGCATAGCCTATCTTTTAGTCAATGTAAAGCAAATATCACTTGTAAACCTGATTCTGAAAAAAGTAGCAGTAAAGGAGCTCGTACAATGGTTGTTTACCAAAGAAAATTTGGTGGAAGAGACCAACTTATTGCTCCACAATAATGATTATATTCTTCAAATGAAAAATGAATACCGGATACTCAGGGAAATGCTCGGACAAAAAGGGGCATCAGACAAAGCTGCCAAACTCATGATAGACTATCTGAAATCCGATAATAAATAGGGTTTTGCCTATTTTATAAAAAAAGCCGAAAGCACTTTCAGGTAAAAGAAGTACTTTCGGCTATATATTTAGTAATAAACTATTTAATTAATCAAAAAGTATCTATTGCGTTCAAATCTTCGAAAGCCAATTTAAGGCGATCTACCATAGATTTTTCACCTTCGCGCAGCCATACACGTGGATCATATTTCTTTTTATTAGGTTTGTCTGCACCCTCAGGGTTTCCAATTTGAGCTTGTAAATAGCCCTCGTTGGCTATGTAATACTTACGTATACCATCCCAGTTAGCCCATTGTGTGTCGGTATCTATATTCATTTTTATCACTCCATAAGAAATGGCTTCGCGTATTTCCTCGCGCGATGAACCACTACCCCCGTGAAACACAAAATTCACAGGCTTAGCAACAGTATTAAATTTTTGCTGGATATATACCTGTGAGTTGTCCAGAATTTTAGGCATAAGTTTTACATTTCCGGGCGAGTAAACACCATGTACGTTGCCAAAAGATGCAGCTACAGTAAAGTTTGGACTCACTTTCAGTAAATGCTCATATGAATAAGCTACATGTTCAGGCTGAGTATAAAGCATAGAGTTCTCAACACCAGTATTGTCAACACCATCTTCCTCACCACCGGTTACGCCCAATTCAATTTCAAGTGTCATTCCCATTTTACTCATTCTTTTCAAATATTCAGCGCAGGTATGAATATTCTCTTCAAGTGGTTCCTCGCTTAAGTCAAGCATATGTGAACTAAAAAGCGGTTTCCCATGAGTGGCAAAATATTTTTCGCCAGCATCAAGCAATCCATCTATCCAAGGAAGCAATTTTTTGGCAGCATGGTCGGTATGCAAGATAACAGGAACTCCATAATACTCAGCCATCTGATGTACATGCAAAGCACCGGCTATGGCACCGGCTATTGAAGCTTGCTGTTTATCATTAGGGAGAGATTTTCCGGCGAAAAATTGTGCACCGCCATTGGAGAATTGAATAATGACTGGAGAATTTACAGCTTTCGCAGCCTCAAGCACTGAGTTGATAGAATTGGTATTCACAACATTTACAGCAGGTAGGGCAAAACCATTTTCTTTGGCTATTCTGAATATTTCGTTTACCTCATGTCCGGTAGCCACTCCCGGCCTTAGTTTTGATGAAATTTTTTCCGACATATACTTCTATTTAGTGATTAAAATAATTCGTCACCAAATTAACCTATATGCCCAATAACTACAATTAAAAAACGAACATTTTATTAAACTGAATAAAAATCGTGCACAAATATCTGAATTACTTAAAACCGAAGCACCGAAGTTGCCTTTATATGGACAAACTCCAGTGCTTTGGTATGTGAGTTAATTGCTCAAAGATTTAAAAATTTGTTATCAATGAGATATAAATAATTTTTCAACTCCTTGCTTTCCATCCGAACTATTTATGCGTACATAATACAATCCGCTTTCAACAACCGGAATTTCAATGCTTCGCTTATCAGTACCCTTTTCAAAAACTCCTTGCCATACCACCCTGCCAAGTTGATCGGTGAGTTGAATATTGGCATCGGCAGTGAGCGCATTTCCTAATACAACCCAAACTTGGGAAGATGCCGGATTTGGGAAAAGTTGAATTTGCAGATGGTTTTTGTTTTCATTCCAGCTTATAGAAGTGGTAATGTATGAAGTATCAAGGGCCACAGTCTGATATATTTCTTTTGTAATTTCATCCTGTATATAGGCTATAATCTGAATTTTATTGAAATCGGTGAAAGATTTCAGACCGGACTGCAAACTGAACGATACCTTATCCATAGGGTTCCAGAAGCGTTGGAAGTTAGTACCCCCAGCGTCAGGTATCATTTGCCGCAAAACATTTCTAAAAATATTCTGCCCGTTAGGCACAGATACTCCGGTAATCTCCTTCTCAATAAGAGCTACATGGAATGAAACATCGTGTGAAATTGTATCCAAAGCAATCAATTCTACATTGATACTTATCAGGCTATTGTTATCAATGACCGGTATCAGATTTATGTCGAACTGAGGATCTTTGAGTGCCCGAATTTTCAATTCATTTTCACTAAAAACAGATTCTGTATAATTAAATGCCCTGTTTCCGTCCATTACACTATAAGGTATCACCGAGACTCCATAATAACCAGTGCGTGCAGATGGAGGTGCCGGATTGAATGCATAAAATGGATCCTGATTAGAAGGGAATGATGTGTGCATCTGAATGCTCACAATGTCTTTTGAATTGTTGTTTAGTATTGTATTTACGTTATTATCAATTACAACCGAAGATATATTACTAGTATTGGTAAAATGTTCCATTAGAACCAGACGAGAACGTTCACCTATGTATATATCATCAAAAGCAAAACCTTCGTTTACATAATTGGCATCAGAGCCAAATGCAACCCTGAATCTTACATTTACATTTCCTTTTAAATCGTCCAAACCATGTCTTGCCTCAACCCAAGCAGAATCGTTGTCTCCAGACCAACCTTGTGAGCTTCCCCCCGGCCTACCGGTTATAGAGAAAGAATTGTACCAGTTGATCCCACTATTAAGGTTCCCCACATTCACCCATGTTTTGCCATTGTCAATAGACGATTGCAGCACCGCACCATCAAAATCCTTATCTGTCACCGACCATACATTGAGTCTGATGATTGGGCGTTCCATGGCAGAGAAATCAAAACAAGGACCGGCGACATATGAATTTTCAGAATTACTGAAGTTATTTGTAACACCAGTAATATATGCATTTGTGCCAGAAGCTGCTGAATTAATAACCAAACCTTGAGGTGTTCCCAATCCCCAGCTATTTATTGTATCTGCAGACTCTGGAATCCAGCCTTCGGGGCCATTTTCAAAATCCTGATTATAAGGGAAGTTGACCACATATGGGCGTAGATATACCATTTGTATTGAGGTATCGGTACAGTTACTTGGGGTTGTAATTACCAACGAAACCGGATAGTTGCCAACCTGGCTATATTGGTGAACTGGGTCTTTTACATTCAGAACAGAACCATCACCCAAATTCCAGATGTAACTCAAATTGGTAGCCCCAAATGATTTATCTATAAATGTAGTTGGTCCTGTACCAAAACATTCGTTAGTCCAGGTAAAATCGGCGGTAGGTTTACTTCCTAATTCAATGATTTCATTAGTTTGCGATGCACAACCAATATTACTTGTGACTTTTAATTTTATTTGTTTGGTACCCGGTGTGGTATACCAATGTTTTGGATTTTGCAAATTGGACTCATTGGTAGCAAGATTATCATTATCACCAAAAACCCACTCCCAGAAAATGAGCGGATCGGGACAAGCGGACATATCAGTAAATTGAATAGAATCTGCGATACACTCATCAGAGATATTAAAGTCTGCAATAGGCAACTCGTGCACGTTTACAGCTTGAGTATCCGTATTAAAACAACCGGTAAGTGGATTAGTGTATATATATCTAACCTGCCAAATACCAATAGCTGCAGCCGATGGGCTAAACGTGGCAGTTCCATTGCCCATATCGCTTACCCCGGGTCCGAAGAATGAGCCATTAGAGTTTTGTGGAGAACCGAAGATTAGCTTATTGCTGGCATCTACGCAAACATCTGCATCAAGGCTTATAATTGATGGTTGCGGAACAGAATCTACATCAACAGAGACTGCTACATCAAAAAGTGTAATACCGTCAGTACCAAAATATTTATACACAATCTCATGTTCCCCAGAACCAGCAGATGAAGGGTTAAAAATTGCTTTATCATTTCCAATGTTAGTAATACCATCCCCCTCAAAAACCCCATTTGGCAGACCATTATTAGAAGTACCAATGAGCGTATCTGCACGACCATCCACACAATATATACTATTTAGATCAACACCCAGAATTTGGGCTTGGGCTTCTAGAACGTTTGTATTTTTTGTTTTCGAATTTCTACAAGTTGTACCAGGATCAGTATAAGTATAAGTTACAGCCCAGTTTTCGCCTATCCCCACCAAATTAGGATAGAAATACCCGTTGCTTACACCATTCCCTGAAAATACCCCCCCTGTAGGAAAAGCTTCAAGAAAGTCGGGACTACCGGTTATATTATAGTTGAGTTGCAAATTGAAATCGATAACCGGAAGTGGGTTTACGGTAACACTTTTGTCAACAGTAGCAATACAGCCACTTATAGATGAAACATATGTGTAATTGATATTATATGGATTCAATGATGCTATTGAGAGTAATGGTTTAAAGATTGCATTGGTACCATTGTTCACAAAAGCGTCAGTTGCTCCCGAAAAAGTAAAGTTACCACTGCCACCGGCATGTTTCACGCTTGGGAATAAAGTTACATCCTGTTCACCGGCGCAATAGGCTGCATTAAGCGTACCAAAATCCACATTTCCAATCGAATCAATGTAGACTGTTTGTTTTACCATGTAGGGGGTTCCATTCACCTCGTAGTTGAAGAAAATAGTATCTGTACCTGCACCAGCAAGAACTGGACTATAAATTGCACTATTGGGCTCAAAACTTACAATTGCATTTTTAGAAGTGAAGAAAGATGCACCATTTCCATCCGATTCGGGGAATCCATAAATAGTATCATTCTGACCACCATAGCAATAAGTGGGCTGAAAGTTAAATACATTTCCTGCGGCCCTGCGTACTATGGTAGTATCAGTAATTCTGTTTGTACAATTAAAACCATCAGTATATTCATATTGTATGACTTTTCCTGTACCTACACCTGCAAGACTGGGATAAAAAATATTAGCTGTAACACCAGTTCCAGTGAAAGTTCCTCCTGAGGGCAACGCTGCTAATGGGATAGCGCCACCAGCCTCATTATAATTATCATTCAGCACAAAGTTCAAATCAGGCAGTGAATGCATCCTGAAAAACTGAACAATTGTATCGCTTGAACACCCGGATGGGGATATATATATATATTCAATGTTATAAGTAGAGTCGAGAGCAAAGAGACCGGGTATAAAGGTTACTGAGTTACCAATAGTCGGAAAGACCGGATTTGGGCCACCCCATTTGCCTTCACCTCCAGCCGGATATAAGTTTCGGGGTACCAGGGTTACATTATTGGCATCAGCGCAATACGAAGATTCTAAGCCGGAGAAAGTAATAGCGGTAGACACACTATCTATGGTTACTAACCTCCGAACATTGAAGAAAATACCATCGAAATAGGTATAATAAATAGTATCAGTTCCGGCACCAATCTGCGAAGGAATGAGGGTAGCAGAGTTGTCGCCATTGTCAATCAAACCTTTGCCACCACTTATTCTGAAAGTACCTATAATTCCCTTAGTATTTACACCTACAACAGTATCAGACACATCAGTATAGCAATAAGTGCGCTG
>JAIFMY010000130.1 GCA_020048155.1 Bacteroidota bacterium | reverse complement strand
GTTGAGAGGTCAGATAACCTTTAAGGTATAATAAGTGGATATTAGAAATATAATTTGTTGAAAATTTTACGAATATGAAAAAAATAGGACTGTTTTACAGTTTCAATACCCACCGCACATCAAAAGTAGCCCGCTTGGTGGCCGATCAATTTCCTGCTGATATGGTAGATCATATCAATATAGAGGAGGTTAAGCCTGAGCAATTCCTGGCTTACGAAAACATACTTATGGGTTCTGCCACTTGGTTCGAAGGCGAATTGCCAAACCATTGGGATGAGTTCGTTCCTACACTCGAAGACCTTGCCCTCCAAGGCAAAAAAATAGCCCTTTTTGGTCTCGGAAATCAGGAAGCATACCCTTTCCATTTTGGCGATGCCATAGGTACTCTTGCAGAGATTGTGAGCAAATGTGGTGCTACTGTAGTTGGCGAGTGGCCTGCTGAAGGCTATGTTTTCAAAACATCGGGCGCATTGCGTGGCAGCAATTTTGTTGGTCTGATGGTGGACGATGAAAGCCAGCCTGAACAGACTGAAGCACGTGTAAAAGCTTGGGTTGCTCAATTGAAAAAGAGTTTCAAATAGAACATCTCTTTTATAATGGAAGCCGGTTGGAATGCATTTTTCAACCGGCTTTTTTTTAGCTTGCTTATAGGTAAACCCTGTCAAAGTTTTGAACTTTGACAGGGTTGGGAATCATATATGCATTAGATTTATGATTGTTCTAAATTCCACTCTGCCAGATCATTGCCCGAAGAGCGGGTAGTCCTAAATTCCCCTCTTTCAGAGGGGGACCCGAAGGGCGGGGTGTTATCTAAGCAAACCCATTTCAGGATCAGACGCTTTTTTAGTAAATAAATAATATTGGAGCAATCGATTGAGATTTTTTACAACGTTTGCATAAATTTTGTTATTTTTACTCATATGAACCTTGTCAAATTTTAAGCTATACATACCATGAGCACAGCACAAGATAAAATACTGAATATACTTAGAGAAAAAAGCTCTATGAAGCAACGGGTTTTTGATCATACACTGGATACATTCAGGATGCTCAAGGAGGTAGCCGAGGATTTGGTAGATGAATATACCGGTAAAATGACGGAAACTGATCCGCGTGTAAATCTGGCTTTCAACGACAGAGGATTGTTTCAGTGTGAGCTCAAATTTGCGGGCGACCTTATCGTCTTCAGCATGCATTCCAATGTGTTTGAGTTCGACCGCGCTCATGGTGTCTGGAAAACAAGTTACGTGCAGGACAATAGCATGTCATCATATTGCGGCATCATCAATATTTACAACTTCCTGGCCGATTCTTTCAAGTACGACCGCATGGACGATTTGGGGTATCTCATTGGCCGCATTTTTATAAACAAAGATTTGTATTATTTCATGGAGGGGAAAAGGCAATTGGGGTACTTGTACAATAATTTTGGCGAATCTGTTATTGATAAAGAAGCCCTTAAAAATATTGTTGAGTCTTCCATGTTGTATTGCCTCGATTTCGACTTGCTGGTGCCACCATACGACGAAATGAAAATACTGACCGTAGGTCAGATACACGAAAAACGAGTAAAATCGATGATGGTGACAGGAAAACGACTCGGATTCAAGTTTGGATTCGATGATATTCAAAATGAAAGCATTCAGTACAGCGGTGGCTGATGTTCTACTTTGGCTTCATGTTTTCAATACTTTACAAACTTCATATATATCAACTAAATCCTCAAAGCCATAATTCGCTTCTATTTATGCAAAATGTTGCATTTTTAGTTGTACTTAAATTATGAATTTTTTTTTTCTGGCTCGATGATTGATATTTAAAATATAAGTAATTTTGAGAACTACCGTCGCCAAGTTTTCTGTAAAATAATTGTATAACCCGATGCCAGATAGCAATTTGCAATATGGAGATTTGATGAGGGATATCAAAGATCTGGAAGCCGATAATCATTTGCGACAGCAAATAGATAAAACCCTTGTTTTTTTATCACATCATGGCTGGGAGCAGCCACGCGAAAGTTTTTTTCATTCCCTTGCCCGTTTTCTTGCTGAAACCTTGCAAATGGATTATGTGTGCATCGATAAATTGGAGGGCGACCATCTTGCTGCAGAAACACTTGCAGTGTATTTCGATGGCAAATTTGAAGACAATGTGGTGTATACCCTCAAAGATACTCCTTGTGGAGATGTACTCGATAAAAATGTTTGTTGTTTTACACAAGGTGTTCGTCATATCTTCCATAAAGATATTGTTTTACAAGAAATGGGGGCCGAGAGTTATTTAGGTATTACCCTTATCGATTCTTTGAATAAACCCATTGGGCTTATTGCCGTGATTGGCCGTAAACCACTTGAGAACTCAAATTTTCATGAAATGATTCTGAAAATGACTGCTGTACGTGCCTCTGGTGAACTTGAACGTTTGCTGGCTGAAAATCAGGCCAAAGAGCGGGAAATGTTTTTAAGGGAAACAGGAAAAATAGCTAAGGTAGGCGGTTGGAAAATTAATATCAGAACCTTGGAATTATCTTGGAGCAAGGAAGTTTTTCAAATTCATGAGCTTGACGAAGATTTTATCCCTACTTTAGAAAAGGGAATCGGATTTTATTCAGATACATCTAAACCCGTTATAAGAAAAGTCCTCGATGAGGCATTTCTTTTTCAAAAACCTTTCGATGAAATTCTTGAAATAATTACTGCTAAGCACAAGCGACTGGATGTGAGGGCTAAAGGCAATATTAAAATGGACTCATTTGGGCATCCCGAGTTTGTTTATGGCATTTTTCAGGATATCACTGAGCAAAAACAAATTGAACAACGACTCAATCAACTTATCAAAGATAAAGATTGGTTTATTTCAGTACTTGCACACGATCTCAAAAATCCTTTCAATTCTATACTTGGTTTTTCGAGTTTATTGCTACAAAATTTTGAAACATATACTCCGGATAAAATTCAGAACTATCTGAAAATTATACATAAGATGTCTAAAAATACCTTTCATTTGCTTCAAGATCTTTTGCTTTGGTCTATGTCTTTATCCGGAAAATTAGCTATAAATCCTGGGCTTATTCAATTCAAGCAGGTATGCACCGAAATGATTACGTCATTTCAAGGGATGACCAAGGATAAAAACATTATTATGTTTTATATGCCCGAATCCGAAATTCATTTTTCCTCCGATTTGAATATTGTAAATACAGTATTGCGTAATTTGATATCTAATGCAATCAAATTTACTCCTGAAAATGGTCTGATTGAACTTAATGCAAAAGTTGACGATAATTGGGCTACAATTATGGTCACCGATAATGGTATTGGAATTGCAGATGAAGACATTCCTAAACTCTGGAACGATAACATACATATGCATAAGCGTGGAACTGCCAACGAGTCCGGCACCGGTTTTGGATTGGTGCTTTGCAAAGAATTGATAGATAGTATTGGCGGCAAAATTTGGGTTGAAAGTACTTTGGGGAAAGGTAGCTGTTTTATTTTTCAAGTACCCATTTATGCTTTGCCAACTGATTAGGATATATTTCTAATAGCTTTGATACTTGGTGTTTAATGGCCACCGAGTTTAGATTATTTGGCTATCGGGGTTTCAATTGATTGATGGCTGCACATCAGAAATATTTGCGTATATTCGCTATATGCAAAAACCGGATTTTCAATCAACTCCTAAATAAAAGAAAGGATGCATACAGTGGGAACTAAATTTCTATCATACTACCAATTAAGTTTCATACAATGTACCAAAATGATACTTATTTTGGTGTTTGTATTTCATGGTAATATTTTATTAGCTCAGACATTGCTCATGCATCTGGTAGGCAAAGAATCTAACAGACCTGTTGCTTATGCAAACATTGGTATACCCGGAAAAAATGTGGGCACAGTATCAGACGAGAAGGGAAAATTTGAAATAAATATTGGGCAGGAATACAAATCCGATTCTATCATTATTTCGTGCATAGGATACAAGCCCGAATATATTCATGTGGCTGATTTGTATAAATATAATGGCAAGAAATTTTCTTTGCAGGAAGTCACTTTTGTACTGCATGAGGTGCTGATAAACCCAAATGCATTTAAAATGAAAATACTGGGCGTAAGCAGTTCGTTTAAAGGTGCTGCTGCAGGGTTTTCTGAGAATAAATTGGGGTATGAATTGGGTATACAGATGAAAAACAAGAAGTTGGCTGTAATCAAAAAACTTATTATCAACCTGGCATCATGCTCTTACGACTCAGTTTTTTTTAGAATTAATGTGTATAAGATGCCAGAAGATGGCATATTTGAAAACGTACTTCGAGAGCCTATTTTCTTGAATCTGGGCAAAAGTGAAGTTGACGATACCATAGAAATGGATTTGAGTAAGTACAATATTCAGGTGGAAGGTGATTTTTTGGTTACACTCGAACATGTAAAGGATTTGGGAGATGGTCACCTGTACTTTTGCGCAGGAATAGGCCGGAAAACTTTTTTTCGCAAAACCAGTCAGGCGTATTGGGAAACTGTAGCTATTGGTGTGAGCATTAGTGTAGAGGCTTTGGTTGAGAGATAGTTTTTTATTCATTCATTTTGTGTATGTATTGTATCATTTTTTCAGGCACTCAAACCAATCACTTAAAAAATTGAAACTATGGACAGAGTATTTTTAAACGCAGAATGGCGCAAACTGGTAATGGCTAATTATATAGTAGATGCTGATTTGCTCAGAAAATATATTCCTGCCCACACCGAACTCGACTTTTGGAATGGCAAATGCTATGTTAGTCTGGTGGGGTTTATGTTTCAGAATACCAAAGTACTTGGGTTAAAAATTCCATTTCATATAAATTTCGAGGAGGTGAACCTCAGGTTTTATGTCAAATATTGCCAAAATGACGTTTGTAAGCGTGGTGTTGTATTCATCAAAGAAATTGTACCACGCCATGCCATTACATTGGTGGCTAATACGTTGTACAACGAGCATTACCAAACTTTCCCCATGAAGCATCTTTGGAATGTTTCCTCGGACAAAATGGAGATTTCATATTCCTGGAAAAAGCATACATGGCACAGCATAAGTGTAGTGGCCGATACCAGGCCGTTGCCAATGGGCGATGGCAGCGAGGAGGAATTTATAACCGAGCATTTTTGGGGCTATACGAAACAAACTGAAACTAAAACTTCTGAATATGAGGTTGCTCATCCGCGTTGGGTGGTGTACCCGGTTCATCGGTTCGACATACAGGTAGATTATGGGCAAGTATATGGCTCCGATTTCACTTTTTTGAATCAAATGCAACCTGTTTCGGTATATCTGGCCGAGGGATCTGAAATATTGGTAAAGAAAGGTGCCAATATTTCATAGGTTGTTTTTAAATAACAGAGTCTTATATTTTCTAGGTACTTATGGGGTTTCACCTCATTGTTGGTAGTTACCTATGCATAAAATATTATATTTGAGTTAAAATTCTAAAATCAATATTTTATTTATAATATTCTGATTGTATGGAAAATAGAGATTATGTGAAGCCTGCCTTTGTTGTGTTTATTGAGAATAACATCGAGATGTTATTGCGGACTGAGAAAATTGCATTTTATGCTTTTTTGTTGGGATTTAGCGGGCATTTATTGTTGTTGCCTGCCAGCCATATTTTGCTGATGGGTGGGGCACTAGCCATGGCGGTTGTTCATTTCGCCTTGGCATTTTACAACAAAGATCTTGTTGACATGGAACCTACTTGGAATGCCGGTAATGAATTAGGCAGTTATGCATTTACCAATTTTATACATAAACTTTCGTTTATAAGCCTGAGCCTTATCGATTTTTCTATGATTTATCTGATTATTGGAGCCCCTATTACTTTTGTAGTTCCGGTAGTGGGCGGTATGACACTCATACCTACAGTGCTCTTCACTTTTCTTGCAAAATTGAATAACAGAGAATTTATTTATAATAAACTGTATTACATCAGAGCAGGGTTAGGCGTTTTATTCTTCTTGTATTTAACCCTCCGTTTGGTTGTTTTCGTATAGTTTTATTCTGATAGACATCTATCGCAGGTAAAAAAATCCCTGAATGATGTAAACGATTTTTAAATCTGCATTTTTCGTAATCATTCAGGGTTTTTCATATACTTATTTTATGGCAAAAATGGCAATTGTATAAAACCTAGTTTCCACAAAGCCAGAGTTATAAGTGCTAATGTAAATAAGAAAGATAAAATCTGAAACCACAAAGGTCTTTTGGGAGCAAACGGATCTTTCATGGTACGTCGTGCATTTTTTGGCAATACCGGCAAGTGGGTAAGTGTTTTACCAAACCTTATATTCACTCGGGTTTCTGCATTTATAGCCCAACCGTTGGCATCCAAGATTGGCGCCAGATTACGTCTGCGCAATTTGAGCCATGCCAGCAACATAGATGGGCCGGATATGAGAAGAATGATTCCGAGTATCGCCAAAAGCATGCCCCACCAGGTGAGAGCCATGAAGCCCGATAAAAGAGCCGCCAGTGCTGTACCTATGGCACCTATGGCTAAACCTATGGCAGCAAATATACCTGCGAATTTGCCTACATCAAACGGAGTAGGTTTGGCCGGTGGCGTAGGTGGTGCTTTGGGATCGGGCGGGGTAGCTGCCTTGGTTTGTAAGTTTGTAGCTCCGCTCTGTATATTTCCCATAGCCGATTCTTCCATGCCTTTGTCTTTTTCTGAGGCAAATTTTTGAATCTGAGAGTCTATTGCCTTGGCCATTTTTTTGTACGGACTCCAAAAGGCTTGGCGTATACTTATGGGGTTTTCTACTATTTTTGTAATGGTGGCGTCCCAGTCGTGACCATTTCGGTCGTAAAACACTGCGTTTCTGCCTGGCATGAGGTTGTCTACATCGCCATTAGTAAGACCTACCACTATGGTCATATGCTCGTTCCTGCTTTTTGATACACATTCTGCATACATCAGGTACATGCCGCTATAATTGCCAAATGCGTGATGCTTTGGCAAATCCATTACTCTTATACAAAAATCACAGCTACGCTCGTCAATGAATAGTGTTCCTGCCTGAAATATTGCTTTCTGGCCTGGTGCGTAAAAATCGATGAATGAAACAAAATTGCGCAACAATATGTAAAAGTCTCTGTTCAGACGTACCAGTTTATCTACATCTGCTATTGCGTTTGCCTCAGCTTCGAGTGCTTTATCTTTTTCGAGTAAAGTTGCTATTTCTTGATTATGATTTTGTGCCAGAATTTCTCTCACGCGGCTTATACCCAGCTTTTCAACTTCTTGTCCTGCTTTGGAGCTTTTCCATGCTGTGTAGGGTGCAAAAACTCCAGCCAACGATTTCCACTCTGCATAGCTAATCGATTTTTTTTCTCCCCAAAGTGGCACAATTACTTTGGCGGCAAAATCAGTGACCAGATTGTACCAAGCAGGATTTATGCCTTTTTTAAGGGGTAGTTCTTTGGCTGCTTCTATATATGCGATGGGCAATTTCTGAACTTCTTCCAGATTTTGCGAAAGATTTTTATTGCTAAAATCCTGAAAACTTGCTACCAGTGTGTTCAGAATATCTGCCGAACGAGGATCGAAATCGGCGAGTTGGCAACGTACAAAAAAGTCGTTTGCCTTTTCTTCGATGGCCAGATATGCCTGAAGGGCATTTTCAGTTTCGGCTCCAAATGGCAATATCTCTGCATGATTGGTTTCCGAGTGGCTTATCCATTCATAGTAGTCGGCGCATTGTTTGTAAAAAGCCTCCAGGTTGGGTGCATCCAATCCGGGTAGACCGCTTCGGTCGGTGAGCCCCGGAAAACATGATATGGCATCTGCTATGCTTGCTGCTACTTCTGCATTGTCGGCCGAATCTGCTGTAATGATGCCATCGCCATTGAATTTGGTTTTTGAGAAAATGCGAATAGAATCGGAAGTATCTGAAATACTTATGCTATCGGCTTCTGGTTTTTCCAGATTTTTCAGTATTTGCTTGGCCGATATGAGCAAGGTTTGCCCGAGTGGCGATGCTGAATTGATATCCGAAAGTTGAATAGTATCTTTGCTACCGAGCAGAATCTCAGGCTTTGTCAATGCACTTTTTAGCCAATTGAGGGCCTCCAACATTTCGGGCACGCGTATTTTGCCATCTTTGTCGGTGTCTATGAGCTGCAGCGTTTTGGAGTCGAGTTCTAAACCATTTACCGGGCAACTGAGGGCTGTCCATAGTTTCTGGTCGAGTTGGTCGAGATTGAGTATATCGTCTACCGTGTTGAGGGTTACCCTGAATTTTCCGCCAATTTTGGCAAAATGCCAAACGTGTTTAGTGGGGGATAAAATTGGAATCATGTTTTCAGATTAATTTTATTGTTTATTACAAAAATATAGTAATTCGTGTAATTTCGATTAAAATCAATCGTAAAACATTGCCTAAATATTCCGATTAATTAATTTTTCCAAAATATTACATGCATCCGGACCTTCGTTAAATATCAAATCGAGAATACTCAGGTTGGGCTGAAAACCATGCTTTTCGCGGAATACCTGAAAATATGCACTCGGGTGGAAATGAGCATCACTTTTCCAGTATTCACTTTTAGGACTTATCTCATCTCTGATTATATGGTGCATAGAGTTTTCATGTGTAAAAAAATCTTGAGTCAAAACTGATTCAGTTTCAATTTTGAGCATACCTAGTACCAGTTGATGTATTTGCAGATTCATCTGGTATAAATATTCGTGCTGTTGGCTAAAAAATGGCATAAATTCGTCGATATAAAACTCGAAATAAGGCGAATGCATGTAAGCTGATTCGAGCGCTTTGAAATGTATCTTTTGCCAGGGTATGCGGTACTCAATTTTTACCTGTGTATATGCTTGCTTCAATGCGTTCGACTTGAGTACAGGAATTGATAAAGGCAATACGCCATTGGCGGTAGCTATTTCTGTGCGGTTTCGGTAGCTTTGTTTGGTGTAGTTTTCGTGTGCCTCCAACAGTATAGGCTCACTGCGTAAGAAATGATGGTAAAAATATATATTTCCGAAATAGGGCAGTGGAAGAATGGTTGCCATCTGTGTATCTAGTTTATTGATTGCAAAAAGGCCCTGCTCAGTTGGTTGTATTCATTGATGTAATGGCCCCATATTTTGTATTTCAGTATACCTCTGAGCTCTGTGGCGGGCACTACATGCTGCCATTGGAAAGATGCTGGTAGATTGCGCATATCGTTGCAGAGCATGATGTAGTTCTGACTAAATGTAAAATTGCATTTTCCTCCTAAATCTTTGGTTTCGTATTTATGAATGATTTGCATGTATTTGGTCTGGTTCACGCGGCTGAGCTCTATGTTAAAACCTTTGTATGGAACTACAAATGAGCGTATTGCATCAGATTTGGCAGAAATACTGTTGCCGTAATATTCTACAAAACGTACATTTTTGAGTGTATCTAACTGCTTTACAATGCTTTCGTTTGCAAATCCTTTATACACATACAAGCCTGCTTTTGCCGGGAAATCGAGTGGGGTATTCAGAAATGCATTGGTACTAAACATGCTGTCGGTCATAAACAAAATTGGGTAACTGAGTGTACCCGATGTGTAATATCTGTTGTTGACCAAAATCTCGCGATTTTTCCATTCTACCTTGTCGCCAGCTATGGCTATGCATCTGCTTATATATGTCTTATCGTTTCTGTTTTTTACTAATACAGCCTTATTCATTACACTGAATAATACCGACATTTGCTTTTTGTCCAATATATTGTCGGCAGTATCGCGTTTCAGGTTTATCAATGGCCATTTGTATGAGAATACTACGTCTTCTGGGTAAAGTGTAAACTGCATGTTGTTCCCTTCAATCCAGATGACCTGAAAAACAAACTTTTGCAGTACTGCAAATAGAGTAAAGGTACACAATGCAAAAAGAGTCCATTTTAAGGCGGACTCTTTTGTTTTTTTATATCTCTTTACAATATTCTGCGTGTTTTTTTCCAACAACTCAGGCATTATTATATTGTTTGGAATAACCTGTTCCAGCGTATTGCTGTGAAGAAAGACTTGTCTTTATCCCAAGAAAACCAAATAAACACAGCCTTTCCGACTACATGGTCTTCAGGTACGAAACCCCAATAGCGTGAGTCCTGAGAGTTGTGGCGGCTATCGCCCATCATCCAGTAGTAATTCATTTTAAATGTATACTCTGTAGCTATCTGTCCGTTTATTTTTATGGTGCTGTCGTTTACTTCAACCGTATTTCCTTCGTAAGTTTCTATGGCACGGTGATATATAGGCAGATTTTTGGTGGTAAGGGCTATTTTCATCCCTTTGGCAGGAATCTGAATTGGGCCAAAATTGTCTTCGTTCCAGTTATAACCTTCGTTGTGAGGGAAAATGTATTCTGCACGATCACCATCCGGTCTTTCAAATTTGTTGAGTGAATGAACTATGGGTAAGCGGCTTATTTCGTCGCGCATCTTCTCGGTGAGCGGATATATGTAAGTATTAGGAGTGAGGCGTGAGCGTTCTATATCTTCTATGCTCATGCCCATTTTCTGGAGGCTTTTGGTATTTAGTTCGGCACTATCGGTTATCACAATATACTTGTATTGCATATCGGGCATTTTATCTTGCAATTGACCGTTTACGTATACTTGACCACTTTTTATTCTGATAGAGTCACCGGGCAATCCGATACAGCGTTTTATATAGTTCTCTCGCTTATCTACCGGGCGATACGTAACGTCAAATTCTTGCCAGATACGCTGTCTGCCCAACTCGCGGCGCATCTCATAGTAGCTCATATCCTGATGTTGCAATACCACGGTATCACCTTCGGGAAAGTTAAAAACCACTATGTCGTTGTGTTTTATTTGACCCAATCCGGCCATTCTTCTGTAAGGATTCTGAATCCAAGTTACAAACGATTTGGTTTGTGTGGTGAATGGCAATGTATGGTGTGCAAATGGGAAAGAAATGGGGGTATTCGGAAGTTTAGGGCCATAGCTCACTTTGCTCACAAACAGATAGTCACCCACCAACAGGGTTTTCTCCATAGAAGATGTTGGTATGGTGAATGCTTCTATAAAAAACAAACGGATGAAACTGGCAGCGATGATTGCAAAAATAAGTGCATCTACCCATTCTACCAATGGGGTTTGTTTGGCCGCTCCTTTTTTCTTCCAGAAAGCCCAATGTACCTTTTGCTGAATATAAACATCATAAATAACGCCTAAACCAATCAGAAACCAATAATTTCCGAGCCATATAACCCAGGCCAGATATAGCGTGGCTGCTATACCGAATTTTACCCATTTATTTGTAAAAATTTTTTTCATAGTAGAATCCTATAATAGATATGTTTTATTGCATTTATTCAAAGTTGAAGCATATGGCTCATGGTATAAACGCCCTTCTTCTGGTATATAAATTCGGCTGCAAAAACCGCACCACTTGCAAAGCCAAATCGGCCATGGGCATCGTGTACAAGTTCTAATGTGTCGGTTTCCGATTTGTAGCTCACTTTGTGGTATCCGGGTACTTCGCCACGGCGTTCAGAAAGTATTTGTAGCTGGTGTTTTTCAGGTGTTTCGACATTGTTTACCCATTCGGTTTTAGCTTGCAAGTTTTCAATCAGGCCTTCGGCCAGGGTGATGGCTGTTCCGCTGGGGGAGTCGAGTTTGTGTATGTGGTGTATTTCTTGTATTTGTACATCGTATCCATTGAGCTTATTCATGATGGATGCCATGTATTTGTTTATATGAAACATCACATTTACCCCAATGCTGTAGTTTGATGCGTAGAAAAGTGCGCCATTATGCCTATTGCATTCTTCGGTTACTTCAGGCAGAAGTTTGTTCCAACCGGTAGTACCGCAAACGATGGGCATATTTCTTTCGAAACATTTGTACATATTGTTGAGTGCCGATTCGGGTTGGGTGAATTCTATGGCTACATCTGCAAGTTTGAATTCGGAAGAATCAAAGTCCGTGATGTTGTCTTTATCTATGATACATACAATATTGTGATTGCGTCTAAGTGCAACATTTTCAATCATTTTCCCCATTTTTCCGTAACCAATGAGAGCTATATTCATGTATGGAACCGATAAAGATTAGCGTAAACAATATATTCCAAAAGTAGTGTATCTGATTGTTACTTACACACAAAAAAATGCTGCCGGGGTTAAAAATAGTTAACCACGGCAGTGTTTTTTTTTAAGACTTGAAAACTGTATTTGAAACAGCTTACAGGCACTGCAAAAGGTGTAATTATTTTACAGCTTCAACAACGGCCTTGAAAGCCTCCGGATTATTCATAGCTAAATCAGCCAGGGCTTTTCTATTAAGCTCTATGCCTGTTTTGTGCAATTTGCCCATGAATTGTGAGTATGACATATCGTACATACGCACAGCAGCATTGATACGTTGAATCCAAAGAGCGCGGAAATTGCGTTTTTTGGTTTTGCGATCTTTGTAGGCATACAATAATCCTTTTTCGAGGGAGTTTTTGGCTACTGTCCAAACGTTACGTCTGGCTCCCCACTGGCCTTTGGTTTGGGCCAATACTTTTTTGCGTCTTGCGCGAGATGCTACGGAATTAACTGAACGTGGCATTTTTTTAAAGTTTTTTGAATGAACGCGTTTTGAATTTCAAAATCTTAGAGCGTTTCACCCGGGTTAATAAATAATAAACTCTAACCGTAAGCGGTTTTTTACTTTTAATAAATCAAACAATTTGACTAGATAGCTAAAAGCATCTTCACGTTGTTCATGTCGGCTTTGTGAACCGTGGTCATGTGTGTGAGGTTGCGTTTACGTTTTTTAGCTTTTTTAGTCAGGATGTGACTTTTGAAAGCATGTTTGCGCTTAATGGTTCCGGAAGCGGTTACTCTGAACCTTTTCTTTGCACCGGAATTTGTCTTCATTTTTGGCATTGATCCTGATAATTAAAGTTACACGAAAATTATTTTTTCTTTTTCGGATTGAGCATGATTATCATTCGTTTACCTTCGAGCTTTGGCATCTGCTCCATTTTACCTTGCTCTTCGAGAGCAGTGGCAAATTTGAGTAGCAAATATTCTCCTTGCTCTGAGTATACTATTGAACGTCCTTTGAAAAATACGTAGGCTTTTACTTTGAATCCTTGGGTTAAAAACTCCTGCGCATGCCTTAGTTTGAAATTGAAGTCGTGATCGTCGGTCTGTGGACTGAAACGAATCTCCTTAACAACTATTTTGGCGGATTTGGCTTTTATTTCTTTCTGCTTCTTTTTTTGCTGGAAAAGAAATTTTTGGTAATCAATTACTTTACAAACCGGGGGAACTGCACTTGGTGATATTTCTACCAAATCCATTTCCAGTTCTTCAGCCATTCTGAGCGCATCTTCAATTGGGTAAATACCCTGTTCAACATTTTCACCCACCACGCGTACCTGTTTTACACGTATCTCGCGGTTTACTCTGAATTTATCGTCAGAATTGTTGTTGTTATTGCTGGGGTTGTTACCTCTGCCTGGTTGATTCTTGTTGACTATCAAAGCCTCCTATTTTTTAGTTATTTACTATGGTTTAATTCTTTTTCCACTAAGTTTTGCAAAAAATGAGCAAATTCTTCAATGGTCATTACACCTTTGTCGCCTTCGCCTTGCTTTCTCACTGCAACTGTTCCGTTTTCGGCTTCTTTTTCACCTACTACCAGCATGTATGGAATACGCTTTAACTCGTTGTCCCTTATCTTCTTACCGATTTTTTCGTTCCGGTCGTCAATGAGACTGCGAATATCGTAATTATTTAGTAATTGCGAAACTTTTTCTGCATATTCTTGATATTTTTCACTGATTGGCAAAATAGCTACCTGATCGGGTGTAAGCCACAGCGGGAATTTACCTGCGGTGTGTTCTATGAGCACAGCCACAAAACGTTCCATACTACCAAACGGCGCACGGTGTATCATGATGGGGCGGTGGCGTTTGTCGTCGCTTCCTATGTATTCCAGTTCAAAGCGTTCGGGCAGGTTATAGTCAACTTGTATGGTACCAAGTTGCCAGCTGCGTCCCAAGGCATCGCGTACCATAAAGTCGAGTTTTGGTCCGTAAAATGCGGCTTCGCCTTCTACTACCACTGTCTCAAGTTCCTTCTCGGCGGCTGCTTCTATGATGGCTGCTTCGGCTTTTGCCCAGTTCTCATCGCTGCCTATGTACTTTTCTTTGTTGTTGGGGTCGCGTAGCGATATTTGTGCAGTAAATTGAGGAAAATCGAGTGTTTTGAATATGTAAAGTACTATATCAATCACTTTCTTAAACTCGTCTTTCAATTGGTCGGCACGGCAGAAAAGGTGTGCATCGTCCTGAGTAAAACCTCGTACTCGTGTAAGGCCATGCAGCTCACCGCTTTGCTCATAACGGTACACAGTTCCAAACTCAGCCAAGCGCAAAGGCAGGTCTTTGTACGAACGTGGTTTCGATTTGTATATTTCGCAGTGGTGCGGGCAGTTCATAGGTTTTAGCAAGAACTCTTCCGACTCATCGGGGGTGCGGATGGGTTGGAAAGAATCTTTCCCGTATTTGGCATAGTGGCCAGATGTAACGTACAAATCTTTGTGGCCTATATGCGGGGTGATTACGGGCAAATATCCGTGTTCGCGTTGTACTTTTTTTAGGAAATTTTCGAGTCTTTCGCGCAACATAGCACCTTTGGGCAACCACAATGGCAGTCCTTGTCCTACTTTTGCAGAAAAAGTAAAAAGTTCCAGTTCCTTGCCCACTTTGCGGTGATCACGTTTTTTGGCTTCTTCCAGCAATACCAAATATTCTTCCAGCATTTTTTGTTTTGGGAAGGTGATACCGTAAACGCGGGTGAGTTGCTTGCGCTTCTCGTCGCCACGCCAGTATGCTCCTGCAATGCTGAGTAGTTTTACTGCTTTTATAAAACCTGTTTTGGGCAAGTGTGGTCCACGGCAAAGGTCGGTAAACTGGCCTTGTTCGTAGAAAGTGATGGTGCCGTCTTGCAGGTCGTTTATAAGCTCGAGTTTGTATTGGTCGCCTTTTTCACCGAAAAAGCTGAGTGCATCGGGTTTGCTCACTTCTCGCCTGTTGTAGGCATTGTCCTGGCGTGCAAGTTCCAACATTTTATCCTCTACTGCTTTTAGCTCAGTTTCGGTGAGGGTTTTGTCGCCAAAATCTATGTCGTAGTAGAAACCATTGTCTATGGCAGGGCCTATACCCAACTGAATGCCGGGGTATAATGCCTCAAATGCTTCGGCCATGAGGTGGGCAGAACTGTGCCAGAAAGTGTACTTTC
>JAIFMY010000100.1 GCA_020048155.1 Bacteroidota bacterium | reverse complement strand
GAGGTAACGCCCGCTTCCAGCAATTGGGAGAGGCGCAGCTCGGGTGTACGTGTGGCAGGACCGCCTTCGCCGCCTGCACCTGCTATGTGCACATGGTTGTCTATGAGGCCGGGCAGTACGCGCAACCCCTTCATATCTATGAGCGTACATGGCAAATCGGGGGTAATGTGTATATTTTCCTGAATGGCTATGATTTGCTCGCCTGCTATCAGGATGTCTTTTATGCCTTCGTTTTCGGGCGAGTATATTTGAGCGTTTTTGAGTAAGATCATATTGTTGAAAAAATGAATGTTTATTCTACTATTATTTTCTTGGTAATAAATACATTACGTGTATCGGACTTTAAATTTACCAAATACATGCCTTTGATGAGGCGACCAATTTCAGCCGTAGATAGCCCAAAGCAATTGTGTTTGCTGAGTACTATTCTGCCCGATATATCGGAGATGGTGTACGAAAATTTTTCATTTGGCCATACTACCGACATTTGGTGCTGTGCGGGATTTGGGAAAATGGAAACATCCAGAATATCAGCGTGTTCTACGTTTGTATTTATTGTTTTTTTTTCAAGCCTGAAACTAGAATTTTCGTCCATAAACGAAAGGTAGTAATGGCTGAGCCCAGCCAATTGGCGGGGAGTACCTGTGCCTTTGGATGTCTGGCTTACCACATTGGCCCCAGTGCTGGAGTTGCGGGCAAACATCACAGGCGAAGTGCCATAAGTGTAGAGCATCACATATTCGGATTCTATGGAAAACTTGACAAAATTTTTGCCGTTGAGCCATATCCCATATTTTACCGAATCGGCAGCCATGCAATAGGGTACCGATGTGATGCTGTTTTCGTACATCACCGCATTCTGGTAAGTATTGGGCATGATTACGCTGGAAGAAACCAGGTTGATACCATTCAAAAACCTCAGATTGCCATCGAAAGAAGCATTGTCCCCGGTAAAAGCAAGCACATTTGCAGGATTTACAAGCGCAGATTTGAGCAATGCACCATTGTCGGCAGCAGCCAGAAACGCCATCAAATCGGTAGCCGTATTTCCCACAAAAATAAATTTGCGGGCAGATTGTATATCGTCTTTCATAGTGGCATTGGTGAGCATTGCGGTGGTGGCAGATGCTATTTTTACATCGGCAGCGCCCAGGCCTGTCAACAGCGTTTTGTAGGCATCAGCCAGTGTGGTATTGTTTCCGGTGATAATGAGTATTTTGTCTGTTTTTAGTCCGGTATTGGCGTACATGTATTCCAGCATGGGTTTGGCATCGCCCAGCATGTCGCCACCTGAGAGCAATAAGGTACCTTGCAGGGTTCCATCTCCGTTTTTCACCAAAGTGGGTTTCAGTCCGCTCACAACACCCGTTTTCAGGTCTATCTGGCAGCCTTGCACCAATTGGTTTACCGAAATGCTATCGGCCAGAAGCCGCCCGCTGGTACTATTGAAAGTATTGGTATTGCTGGCTTTGTATACACATACTGTACCGGCACCGTATGCAGTAGCGAGCATATTCTCATCTATAGCCAATGCCGAAATATCGTCTACCCCAATTCCGGTAAGCATTTCACCTGTCCGGTTTTTCCAGTGCGACATGAAAGCCACCAGCCTGGGCATGCGTCCACGCTCTGCAAAGTGCGTATCTACCACATATCCGGGCAAGAAAGGCAGAAAATCGTTGGCGAGGGTGATATTGCTGTTGTTGAAATTTTCGGCACTCTCTGCTGGAGTAGCGCTGCTTCTTTGAGCCGTATAGCATACCTTCGATAAAATAGCCATTCCGGCAGAAGTTCCGGCTATCACCCCATTTTGTGCAAAAATTTTCTCAACGGCAGCCTGCAATTTGGTGCCTTTGTAGTAGGTGTAATATTTGTATTGGTCGCCCCCTTTGAAAAATACCATGCCATAGCTCACAAGGGTATCGTACAGGGCTTGCTGGTCGGCTTCGGACTGCGATGCTACCTGAAAATGTTTTACCCATGCAGCCCCACAAGTAGCAGTCAGGTATTCGCGCAGCCAGGGTGTGCTTTCTTCGTTGTAGGAAATGATGGCTACCCGTTTGTTTCCCGAGTTGTCGACTGCCCATTTGTAGGGCAGATAGTTCCACGAGCTTGTGCCGGATTGTTCGGTGCCGCCCCCCACAAGCAGCAGCTTTCCGTTTTGTGCAAACGTATAATAAACTGAGCAAAATATAATCAGAGCAGTATATAGGCTTTTCATTTGAGTATGTAAAAAAGATTATACAATATTTCCCCGCAGGTAGGCGGAAAATTTACGGATAGGGCTTCCGTTAGATTCTGTACAAATGAATAAAAAGATTTTCGGTTAAAAAAATGTTAAGAAACATTTATTTTGGGGACGCCCAAAATTGGCTTTAAACAAAAAGCACCTGTCAGCTTTTGTATGCCACACAGGCAATTTGTGTACGTATGGGGAGGGGAAAGAGAAGAGTAAAGGCCACACGACTACTACACTTTTTCACTAAGTACTCTCAAAAAAAAGTATTGAGAAAATGTGTAATCTTGCAGCATACACACGTAAATATGTTACATTTGAGTTTTCAATGAACGATTTTATATAGAAGATAATATACAATGATAGATTTTAAAGAAAAGGCAAACCTCATTTGGAAAGTTGCCGACTTATTGCGAGGCGATTATAAACAATCTGATTATGGTAAAGTAATATTGCCAATGACTGTTTTGAGGCGTTTGGATTGTGTGATAGCACCAACCAAGCAAAAGGTTTTGGATTATATGCCCAGAATTGAAAAGCTTTCGGACAGTGCAAAGGATATTACTCTCAACAAAATTGCAGGATTGAATTTTCACAACAGGAGCAATTACGATTTTGCAAAAATGAAGGCCGACCCCAACAATGTAGCCGCTAATCTCAAAAACTTCATACATGGGTTTTCGTCGGGTGCAAGAGAGATAATTGAATATTTCGATTTTGATTCACACATCTACCGATTGGACGACCCGAAAACCGATTTGCTTTTTAAAATTGTTGAAGCCTTTGCCGATATAGATTTGTCGGAAATGACTTCTATGGAAATGGGTTATGTTTTTGAAGAACTCATACGTAAATTCTCTGAACTCTCGAACGAAACCGCCGGAGAACACTTTACCCCCAGAGAAGTAATCAAACTTATGGTAAATGTTTTGTTTGTAAACGAAAATGACATTTTCAAAAAGGGAATTGTAAAAACTCTGTACGATCCTGCTTGCGGTACCGGAGGTATGCTTTCGGTAGGTGAATCGTTTATAAATGAGCAAAACCCCGATGCGAAAATGGAACTGTTCGGACAGGAAATAAACCCCGAATCGTATGCCATTTGCAAATCGGACATGATGATAAAAGGGCAAAACCCTTCAAATATTAAGTTTGGCAACACATTTACGGTTGACGGACTTGAAACTGAAAAATTCGATTATATGCTCTCCAATCCGCCTTTTGGTGTAGACTGGAAGAAGGCTGAGAAAATGATCAAAGACGAAGCCGAAAAGAAAGGATACGCAGGGCGTTTTGGGGCAGGATTGCCCAGAATAAACGACGGTTCGCTTTTGTTTCTTCAGCACATGATTTCGAAAATGAAACCTGAGGGCAGCCGTATAGGGATTGTGTTCAATGGTTCGCCATTATTTACCGGACAAGCCGGAAGTGGCGAAAGTGAAATACGTAAGTGGATAATTGAAAACGATTGGCTGGAAGCGGTAATTGCCATGCCTGACCAACTCTTTTATAACACAGGTATTTCGACCTACATTTGGGTACTTTCTAATAAAAAGAGTGCCATTCGCAAAGGCAAAGTACAACTCATAAATGCCACGGGTACGAAAGACGAAGAAACAGGGCAAAACCCGAATCGTTTTTGGCAGAAGATGCCCCGAAGTCTGGGAAACAAACGCAAAGAGATTCCGGAAAACGGAGAAACCAAAGGAATTGGATTTATCACCAAAATATACGGGGAGTTTGCCGATAGCGAATTTTGCAAAATCTATCCGAACGAGTTTTTTGGTTATTGGCGTGTCACCGTAGAGCAGCCACTAAAAGACGAAAAAGGTAAAATACAGAAGGACAGCAAAGGCAACCCAAAACCCGATGCAGGTTTGAGGGATTATGAAAATATACCTTTCTTGCGAAAAAATGAAAATGGAAACCTACGACCTCAATCCATACCGGAGTATTTTGAGCGCGAGGTGATTCCCCATGTACCAGAAGCCTGGATAGACGAAAGCAAAACCAAAACAGGCTACGAATTAAATTTTACAAAATATTTCTACGAATTCAAAAAATTGCGTTCATTGTCCGAAATTAAAGCAGATATTTTGGCATTGGAGAAGGAAACAGCTAATCTTGAAAACAACATATTAATTCAATAAGAAGTAAAAAAATGAGGATAAATAAAATAGAGCTTGGCAATTTTAGGTTATTTGAGAACGCTGTTTTTGAGTTTCCTACTCTTTTTACTGTTATTATTGGTGAAAACGGCAAGGGAAAGTCCACTATACTTCAAGGTTTAAGGGTGGCTTCTGCTTCCTTTTTGCTAGGGATTGATGAAGCTGAACGTTTTCATATACAAAAAGAGGATGTTCGCAGGATTGATGTAGGTACACGATTTGCCACACAAAGAAATTGCTTTGTTCGTGCAGAAGGTATTGTAAATGAAAGTAATTTAACATGGAAAAGGACTCTATCACGTGAAGGAGGAAAAACCGATACAAAAAATGCTAAACCTATTATTCAATTAGCACAAAACCTTAATGATAGTGTAAACTTGCGCTTAGAAAGAAATATAAGTTTTCCGGTAATCAGCTTTTTTAGTACTGCAAGGCTTTGGGCAGAATCAAAACAAACTATAAAATTAAAAAAGAAAGGTTCCAAACTTAAAGACGGCTATGCCAGATGCATTGACGACCGTACTGATAAGCTTTCGCCTATGGAATGGATTAAAACTGCTTATTGGAAAAAATTGAAAGAAAAAGAGGAGAGCCTTTTGTTAGATGCTGTTTTTGAGGCTGTAGATTTGTGCATTCCTAATTGGCAACCAACCGAATGGGATGAAGATACCGATGATTTGGCAGGCATATACACCGACGAAAACGGCACAAGTTCTTACAGACCGCTTTTTTTCTTGAGCGATGGCCTAAGAACCATGGCTGCAATGGTAATTGATATTGCTTACAGATGTGTAACATTAAACGAACACTTGGGTAATATGGCAATCAAAGAAAGCACCGGAATAGTTATGATTGACGAGATAGATATGCACCTGCA
>JAIFMY010000013.1 GCA_020048155.1 Bacteroidota bacterium | reverse complement strand
CTTTTTTGTGTGGTAACTCAAAAGTAACCATACCGGGTCAGTATCCAAAATTTCTGGCCCGGTTAAATATTTTTACCGGACAACAATGATTTATTTTATAAAATAACCTATTGAAATAAAAGCCTATGCCTTCAATAACACCTCACACCGGAGCGTTAGGCCCCAAACTTGCAAAGCACCTGCTCAACCGGACAACATTTGGTGCAACCCACCAGCAAATCAAAGATTTTGCTGAGCTAACGCCGCAACAAGCCGTTGCTGAACTATTATTACCACTAACTCCACCTACTCCACCTTTAGATCCACTTACGGGTGATTCATGGGTAAATCCTGCACCTACGGAGCTCAACTCTGGCGGCGAAGAATTGGTAAGTTTTTTTACTGCATGGGATTTGGAACAAAAAAGAAAATCAATACCAAACCTGACGGAAAAAATGACTTGGTTTCTGCATTCGCATTTACCTATTGCATATAGTGTAGTAACCAATCCTGCAGCTTTTTATTACCAAAATATTTTATTTCGCTATTTCGCTTTGGGCAATTATAAAGCCTTGTTTACAAAACTCACTTTTGACAATGGAATGCTTACATACATTGACAATTACCTCAATGACTATGCAAGCCCGAACGAAAATTATGCCCGTGAAATGCTGGAATTGTATTCCATAGGCAAAGGCCCGCAAATAGGTGCCGATGATTATACCAACTATACAGAACAAGATGTAAAAGCCGCTGCCAAAGTGATAAGCGGATATACTACCGACTACACTTACACTACTATTGATGCCGATACACAAATACCGCGCGGCAAAGTAGTGCTGAATGGTACAAAGCAAGCATATAAGCACGATCCAGGTTCCAAACAATTTAGTGCAAAGTTCCAGAATACAATCATCACACCCAATGAGGTAGTGAGTGGATATGCCACTGAAGATGCCGTATACGATGAGCTGGACCAACTGATGGAAATGATTTTCAGGCAAGATGAAACAGCCAGATTTTTGGTACGAAAAATGTATCGTTTTTTTGCGTATGCTGAAATAACCCCTGAAATAGAATCAGATGTAATTGAGCCATTGGCTGCTACTTTCAGACAAAATAATTATGAAATGGCTCCTGTATTGAAGCAATTGCTCGAAAGTGTTCATTTCTACGATTTAGATACTGACCCCACATCCGACAATATTCGCGGCGCCCTTATAAAATCGCCTGTAGAAGTGATCCTCAGTTTGTACAGATATTTCGAAATTTCCTTTCCTGACCTGAACGACACAAATACTGTCACGCTCAACGATTTGTACCGCACCATTTATGCAAATAATCTTATACGTGCACTCGAAGAACAAGGAATTCCGATATACAACCCTTATGATGTGGCCGGATACGATCCTTATTACCAATTTCCGGGTTTTCATAGGCTTTGGATTACTCCTAATAATCTGGCTAACAGGTATTATTTTAGTAAATACTTAATTTCAGGATTTGAAAACAACCAAGGACAACTACTCGCGAAGCTGGATATAGTGCCATTTGTGAAAAGCAAAGTACTCAACCCAGCCAATGCAGAAGAAATTGTGCAACTTCTTACTCAAGACTTATTGGCCGAAGACTTGCAACCAGAACGATATAGCTATTTTCTGAATAATGTGCTTCTGGATACACTCACCACTACTTCTTGGGCAATGGAGTGGAACAACTACTTACAATCGAACGATGATACCGCTGTGCGTACCCAGCTTGAGGCATTGGTAACCGCCATAGTCAACTCTCCCGAATTTCAACTTATGTAACCCCATTGAAGCATGAAAAGAAGAGATTTTTTAAAAACACTTACATATGGTACTACGGGTGCATTGGTTCTCAACCAGATTCCATTGCAAGCCATGCCTGCGAGTGCACCGCTAAACAGATTACTGGCCAATTCAACAAACGACAATGTAGTAGTACTCATACAAATGCATGGTGGCAACGATGGTCTCAATACCCTCATACCGCTTTACCGTTACAATGAGTATTACAACATCAGGCCTAATATAGCCATTCCGCAATATGGCTCACGCAGATATATTACGCTCGATAGCACTGTGCCTGCTGAAGCCCAGATAGGGTTGCACCCCGATATGGCCGCCATGAAAACCATGTATGATATGGGCATGGCCAGTTTTGTGCAAAATGTGGCTTATGCAAATATGAACCTTTCGCATTTCAGAAGCCGTGATATCTGGTTTATGGGCGGAAACTACAACGACATGTTCAATAGCGGTTGGATGGGACGTTTTCTGGAATATGAATATCCCGGATACCCCGAAAATTACCCGAATGCTGCCATGCCGGACCCTCCCGGCATAGAAATGGGAAATGCCATGTCTATAGCCTTTCATCGCAGCAACGGCATTCCGGCAGGTATCTCCATTGGCGATCCCAACAGATTCTATGAACTCATTCAAGAAGTGGGAATTGCTCCCCCGGTTTCTTTCCCAGATAGTAAACATGGTGTAGAACTCAAGTACCTATATGAATTTGAAATAAAAACCAATGAATACGCCGATAGACTGAAAGAACTTTGGGATAAGGGTAAAAATACAGTAGACTACCCAGAAATATACCCATTAAATGCTCCACAATCATACCAGCGTAACCCCCTCTCCGAACAATTCAAAATCATAGCCCGCTTACTAAGTGGAGGATCCAAAACACGTATTTTCCTTATTCGCATGGGAGGTTTCGATTCACATGCCGGACAAGTAGAAAGTTACGATACCAGCATGGGAAGGCATGCAGCATTACTATATCACCTATCTACTGCCGTTAAAGCCTTTTATGATGATTTGGAAAATCAGGGAATGGCCAACAAGGTTCTGTCTATGACTTTTTCTGAATTTGGACGTCGCGCTTATTCCAACGGCAGCTATGGTACCGACCACGGAACCGCAGGCCCCATCATGCTTTTTGGTAAAGGGCTGAAAGGTGGCGTATATGGCAAAAATCCGGATCTTACAAAACTGAACAACGGGAATCTCATCAACGAATTCGACTACCGACAGGTTTACTCATCGGTACTCAAAGATTGGCTTGGTGCGCAAGATACTGCGCTGCAGGCTTCCAATTTTGGCGACTTTATCAACCAGCGGCTCGATTTGTTTCAGACTACCGGTATAGACCAAAACTACCAATCTATAAGCCCACTACTAGGCGATTGCTACCCAAATCCGGTAATCAATACCTTGCATATTCCTGTCTATCTTTCCGAAAATAAGCATATGACAGCACGTATATACACGAGCGGTGGTATTTTGGTGAAAGAAATCACAAACCAATTGTGGAGCGCCGGAAGTCACACTTTGTCTGCAGAAATGGGACACTTGCCCAAAGGCGCTTATATGGTAAGAGTTACCACCACAGATGCGCAAATGATACGAAAAGTAGTAGTACAATAAATTCTTGAAAAACCAGAAGCCGGGAGTGAAATCAACATTTCCGGCTTTTTTATACAAAAAAATTAAAAAATAAACTCAATTTCTTTGAACACATACAAGTACTCAGTACCATCTTCTTTCACTACCAACAACCTGCCATCGGGCAGCACCTTTTCTATTTTTCCATTAAAAAAGCCATTTTCATCTTTATATCCACGCATTTCGCCGGCAAACAACAACTGGTCGAAATATTTTTTCTGAATTTTATCTCCATTGCCTTGCGAAGCCAATACATAATATTTTTCTATATTTTTAACTATTGCTGACAACACTTCTTCCAATACATACCTATGGCCTGTCATTAGTGCCATTGAAGTCCCTCTGCCGGCATTTTCATCAAACTCCATCTGGTTTACATTCAAACCTATACCAACTATTGAATTTTCAAGTCTCATGCCACGAATGGCAGATTCGATAAGTATGCCACATACTTTTTTGTCTTTTATATAAATATCATTTGGCCATTTCACCTTTACGTCGGGTATATGCATACTCAGGTAGTCTGCAAGCCCCAGACAAACCAATTGCGAAAGCAAAAATTGCAAATCAGGACGAAGCCAATGGGGAAATAAAACTATTGAAAACGTGAGATTTAAACCGCCTTCGCTCATCCATTTATTCAATCTCTGTCCGCGTCCTTCTGTTTGATAATCAGAAATTATAACGGTACCGTTGTCAATATGCTCTTTTTGTATTAATTTTAGGGCGTAATTATTAGTCGAATCAATACTTGCCAAACGTATTGTCTTATTGCTAAATGAGTGTTTATTCATCCGTTTAAATTATTCAGAAGCAGTAATGATATATATGAGCATGCTATTTATTTGGCATTAGGCCCAAAACAAATATATGAAGAAAATTAAAAACACTGAAAACATTGACGTATTACTTAAATTAATCATTGAAGGCATACATCGTAAAAAAGGAAACAATACTATCTCTTTGCAGCTGAGCGCACTAGACAACACCATTACAGACTATTTTGTAATTTGTGATGCCGAATCGGGCACTCAGGTGTCAGCCATATCAGATTCAGTTGTAGAAATCATTTCCGAGCAATTGAGTGTTCGCCCTTTACATGTTGAAGGCATGCAGAATGCACAATGGGTATTGCTTGACTTTGGGGTTATCATCGTTCATGTTTTTCAGAAGACTTACCGTGATTTCTACAAATTAGAAAATCTATGGGCCGATGCCCCTCTGAAAAATCATTTGGACGAGCAAGTTTAATTTTTTTTAAATATTACTGACAAATGTGCAGCTCCTTTTTTTCGGAACAACACTTGATAGGTAATGTATTGTACATTTTTTTTTTGAAAACATAATTTGCAAAAAATGATCCCAAATAACGAAAATCACAATTTAAAGAATGATAAACCACGTATGAACCCCGTTCCAAAAAATGGTTTCGGGAACTATTGGATTATTGCTCTTATTGTTGCATTGCTTATAGGTGCTCAGTTTCTGAGCATTGGCCCCACACCTAAAGAAATTACCTGGATTCAGTTTGAACGCGATATGCTGAAAAACCAGGAAGTTGCAAAAGTGGTGGTTGTAAACCGTGATATCGTAGAGGTATATATTGACGAAGGCGTGATGACCTCTGGTAAATATAACGAAATGCTCAAAAACTCTATTGGCCAAACCAGCCTGAAAGGACCGCAGTTCTATTTCACCATAGGTTCTATAGAAACTTTTGAGAAAAAAATAGAAGAATCTCAAAAAGACTTTGAAGAATCACAGCGCATAGATGTTAGTTTTGAAACCCGCAAAGATGTTGTTGGCGACCTTATTGGCTGGCTGCTTCCAATCATTATATTGGTTGCCGTTTGGCTTTTCATCTTCAGACGCATGTCTGGTGGCGGAGGAGGCGGTCTAGGTGGCGGTATTTTCAATATAGGTAAGTCGCGCGCCAAAGTATTTGATAAAGAAGAGAATATCATCAAGATAAACTTCAACGACGTAGCAGGGCTTGAAGAAGCCAAAATTGAAATAAGCGAGATTGTTGACTTTCTGAAACACCCGCAAAAATACACCGAGCTGGGTGGCAAAATACCCAAGGGCGCTTTGCTTGTAGGCCCTCCCGGTACAGGTAAAACATTGTTGGCTAAAGCGGTAGCAGGTGAAGCCAATGTGCCATTTTTCTCTATGAGTGGTTCCGATTTTGTGGAAATGTTTGTAGGCGTGGGTGCCAGCCGTGTTCGCGACCTATTTGGCCAAGCCAAACAAAAAGCTCCTTGCATCATATTTATAGATGAGATAGACGCTATTGGCCGTGCTCGTGGCAAAAACCCTGGTTTTGGTGCCAACGATGAGCGTGAAAATACCCTTAACCAACTTCTTACTGAGATGGATGGTTTCGATACCAATACAGGCGTGATCATTTTGGCAGCAACCAACAGGGCTGACATTTTAGATGCAGCTTTATTGAGAGCCGGACGTTTTGACAGGCAGATATATGTAGACATGCCCGACATGAACGAACGTCATGAAATTTTTAAGGTGCATTTGCGTCCCCTTAAACTTTCGCCCGATGTGGAAGTGGGTTTTCTTGCAAAACAAACCCCCGGATTTTCTGGTGCCGATATTGCCAATGTGTGCAATGAGTCTGCCCTGATAGCCGCACGCAGAGGTAAAAAATTTGTTGAACGTCAGGACTTTTTGGATGCTGTAGACCGCATAGTAGGTGGTTTGGAGAAAAAGAATAAAATAATAACCGTAGACGAAAAACGCACCATTGCTTTTCACGAGGCCGGACACGCAACTGTAAGCTGGATGCTGGAACATGCTCACCCACTGGTGAAAGTGACCATAGTTCCACGAGGCAGAGCTCTGGGTGCTGCCTGGTACTTGCCCGAGGAACGGCAAATAACCACCACCGAGCAGATAAAAGACGAAATGGCTTCAGCTTTGGGAGGTCGTGCTGCAGAAGATATTTGCTTCTCTCGCATTTCAACAGGAGCACTCAACGACCTTGAGAAAGTAACCAAGCAGGCATATGCCATTGTTACTTATTTTGGCATGAGCGATAAACTCAGCAATATGAGTTTCTACGACTCAAGCGGCAACAACGATTTCGGTTTTACAAAACCTTATAGCGAAAAAACTGCTGAAATAATAGACGAAGAAGTAAAGAAAATCATTGAAGAACAATACAAGCGTGCAGTAAATATACTTACCGAAAATAAAACGGGGCTTGAAAAACTAGCTACGCGCCTGCTCGAAAAAGAGGTTATATTTACTGAGGATCTGGTTGAAATACTTGGCGAAAGAAAATATATAACTCCTTTGCATATCATAAAAACTAACGAGACAGAGGACACAGTCTTCAGAAGTTCGCATGGAAATAATACTGAGGGTTAAATATTCTTCTTGCTTTTCAAATCTTTTGTAGCTAAATTTATATGTTAAATAAATTTTCTATGAAAGACTGGACAAGCATCGGATCGTTTGACAGAATACATCAGGCGCAACTCAGGCGTGATATTCTGCTGCAAAACAACATAAACGCTGTCATTCTCAATGAGAAGGACAGCGCTTTTTTGCTGGGCGATATTGAATTAATGGTTGAGAATAAAGACACAGAGCGTGCTTTAGCTCTTCTCAGGCAATTTACCGGCCATTGGAGAATTAACTCATTTATTCGAAAAAACCCTGTGGAACTTGTGCGAGAAATTATCGAACGCCAATATATTTCAGTAAATACCATCGAAGAGTTCGATCCTTTTCTCAATGCAATGCGATACCAACTATACGTACCCAATGCCGATGCTCCATTTGTAGATGAATATTTCAGCAACCTATTTGGATGGAAACTACTTATCACCCACCAAAGCGAGAGCCAATTAGCGTCTATTGCTGATGTGTTAAGCGAACTGGCAGTAGATTGCATTGCACTAAAACAAAAAAACGAAGACTTTTTTGTAAAAGAAATTCAAATTTGGGTAAAAGAAACCGACCTAGAGTTTGCTTACAATACTATCATTCAACTTCCTGGCTGGCAAAAAATTTTTGAGACATCTGAGTATCAGGAAGCAGATTTAATGGTTAGCGAGCTTCGCAAAAATGAGGTTGAAGCTATTATCAATACCTGGACTGAAACCGATATTTGCTCGGTATGGGTTGAAGATTATATGTATGAAAAAGCTCAGGAGATACTTGATGCTTCGCGAGAATGGGCACTGCTTGCAACCCTTACTGAAATACATCAAGCTATTTTGCTCAAAGCCCATCTTCAAAAAGAAGGCATTGCTGCTGCAATCATTACTAAAAAAGATTCTCTTTTCCTGATTGGCGACATAGAAGTATATGTTGACGCTGATCAATTAGAGAGAGCCAAATCCATCGACGAAGAATTTGAATTTGTAACCACATCTGATAATCTGTGAAAAACTCTAATCTTAAAACCAGAGCTATTACTGCCGTCATTTTTAGTATCACACTTATTTCTACTATTGCATTTCACCAGTATTCTATGCTGGTGTTTGTGCTATTGGTCAATTTACTCGGTTTATACGAATTTTTTCGCTTAGAAAAAGCTTCAGGTAAATCGCCACTTTTTTTATATACAGCAATTATTTCCACTTTCTTCTTGCTGCTCACCATGGCTGTGGCATACAAAATGATACCGGGCGAATGGTTTTTCCTCTCGTTTCTGCTGGTAACTCCACTGTTCATAGCAGAGTTGTACCGCAAACAACCCGATTCATTTACCAATATTGCCTATGCCCTGCTGGCTTTAGTTTACATTTCTTTGCCTTTTTCTCTACTTATTAAATTATCGGTGAAGGTTTCATCCGGATTCATATTGTTCGACCCAACATTGGTTCTGGGAATTATTTTCCTCATTTGGGCCAACGATACTGGCGCATACCTATTTGGTATGTCGATGGGACGAAATAAACTCTTTGAACGTATTTCACCCAAGAAAACTTGGGAAGGTGCAGCCGGAGGACTTCTTACAAGCATGCTTCTTGCTTGGATTATTTCCGGTTTCTTCGACCGAATAACCCCAATCAATTGGCTGGTAATTAGTGCCATTGTTGTAGTTTTCGGAAATTATGGCGACTTGATTCAGTCTATGCTCAAACGTAACCTCGATGTAAAAGACAGTGGTTCGTTGCTTCCCGGGCATGGAGGCATTCTCGACAGATTTGACAGCCTGTTGCTTGCAGTACCATTTTCATATGTATATTTGCAAATAATTCAGATTTTATAAACTCTTATATTATATTTCAATATGCGCATTCACCGCGAAGGGTACCCTACTCTCATCCTCACGTTTATAGTTTTATCAGCGTTTGCATTATTGGTGCATTTTTTTGTAAATTTTGCTGTGGTAAAGTATTTTCTGTATCTGGTATTTGCTGGCTTGTATATTTTCTTTCTACGTTTTTTTCGCATTCCAAATCGCAAACTGCTACAGGCAGCAGGGACAGTAGTTTCACCATGCGATGGCGTAGTGGTGGTTCTGGAAGAAACCAAAGAAACCGAATATTTCAACGACAACCGCATTCAGGTTTCCATATTCATGTCGCCTTTCAATGTGCATATTAACTGGATTCCGATTGATGGCGTTATCAAATACTTCAAATATCATCCTGGCAAATTCTTGTATGCTCGTTTGCCAAAATCGTCGACTGAAAACGAACGAACTACAACAGTGATTGATTCGGGTAATAATAAATATCTCATTCGCCAGATAGCAGGCTTTGTAGCTCGCCGTATAGTATGGTATGTGAAAGAGGGAGATAATATGAAACAAACCCAACAACTGGGCTTTATTAAATTTGGTTCACGTGTAGATGTATTCTTCCCGGTGGGTACCAAATTAAATGTGAAACCAGGTGATGTAGTTACCGGTGGTATCACAGTCTTGGCCCAAGAATAGTTGTTCTGATGTAAAAAAAGTAAGGCAAAACAAAAAAGCAGGTCTTCAAACCCAAAAAACCAGATATGAAATCCGTATATGGTTTTTTATTTTATGCTATTAAAGTCTGATAAAGTTTATAATTGTAGCTTAGGTAAAAAACTGAACCATCATATTTGCATTGCAAAAATCAAAGCAAAAGAGGTATAGGGAAACAAATTAAATAATCTAACTGTGGCTCAAGGCCCGCTGCGTATGCAAATCGAGGTTGGTAAGTTCGGTAGTAGGAATAAAATCATATGAAGTATACTCAAAAACCGGATGAATAGGCTCAGTAGTACTCTCTGTGTATCCCCAAATGGTTTCATATGCATCCACGTCTTCACTCATAGCTTCCATTTGTTTCAGGTATTCGTATATCGATTTTGACTCTACCATTTGCACCTTCGACCCCTCGTTGATGATTGGGCTATGTCTGCGGTAACTATCATATTCAAATTCAAGAATACGCCGCCCATCGATGGTAATACCAATGGTACGGTAGGTAAGGCTTTTGCCTACACCGGGCAGGTTTACTAGGTTACGGTCGGTAGCAAGAAATGGCAAATTGCTTTCCTTCATAATTTCCTTCACCCTGATTGCCATACTATTAAATCCTATATTTTTCCAGTTGAAGCTTTTCAGGTATTTCGCTGGCAATATAGCCGCATTTTTCTCCTCCATTTCTTCCTGCACCAAGCGAGATAAAGGTGTATATGAGCTCTTGTTTTCTTCAAATCCTTTCACCGCAAAAGTATAATAGGGCAATACACCGAGGTTAGAAAGTACGTGCCTAAGTTTGACTGCATGCCCACGCTTGGAAGCTGCCGAAGTGTATACCATCTGATTGGTAAGCGTCCAGCCTGTACTTATAATCCGATCAATGGCAGACACAAATTCAGGCGTAACCTCCATAGCAGACTCAACATGCATTTGCAGGATAAATTGCTGAATACCTTCCTGGCTAGCACGTTCTCTGAAATCGCGCAGTAGGTTCACCAATTGGGGAGTTATGCGCTGCGGAATATACACGGGTATGCGCGTACCAAGGCGAATGCGCACAATCTCCGCATATTTTTCGCCATTTGGGCGCAACTTATTGTCATCGCGCTTATTTTTGGCCATTTGCAATACAGCTTCAAGCACTTCGCTCAAGGCTGCATCGGTACTCATGAGGGCATCGCCCCCGGTTATGAGTATATCTTTGAGGGCAGAATCATTTCTGAAATAATTCATGAGTAGGCTAAGTTTGCTGCTCCATTTTGCACTGGGCGCAAGCTTTTGCAGGTTAAAATTGAGGTTGCCCCTCTGAAAATCGTACATACGCTGACAGGTGCTGCACAAGCCACCGCATGCACGTCCTGTGGTAGCAGGTATTACTATGGCCACATCGGGGTAACGGCGGTGTATGCTATCATTGAAAGGCAATAGCCAACCTGCTGCGTTGGGCTTTCCAGCCACTACCAGGTCTTCTTTCTCCCAAGCACGTATTTGTCCGAATTCGTTTACAAGTTGCTCGCTGTATATTACATATTGCCTTATAGCTGAGTCCGAATTATAAAATGGACTTTGGCGGTCGATGATGATGAGCGACAAGTAATAAGGATTTACAAAGAAAGGAATCCCTTTATTTTTTGCATTCGTCAAGATACGGATTGTTTCAGCATCGAGGGTATTATCGAGCATATCGTTGAGTGCCTCAGGGCTGCGCACTGCAAATTGGAGATGAAATAAATGCTCATTCCACCAACTTTGCATGAGTGCATACTTTTCATCATCGGTATGACAAGGTTCAAAAGCATATGCATGGCCTGTAAACTCACGAGCATTTATTTTCCCTATCAACTTCCTGATTATTCTTTCTTTATTTTTCAATCGCTCTGCTACTACCCCATCTTGCGTTCCGCAAGCATGCATTTCCAGTTGCCTGTTTACATTGAGCAATGCAGGTACTCGCATATTGCCCTTCATCTGTCGCATGAGCCATAGCATATCGTACCAGAAAGCCAAAGTAACTTGGCTTTTATTGTATTTCACTTGGGTAAAAAGTTGTGCAAAAGGATCTGCAATCTCAATACCTGCGCTGGTTATAAGCTGGGCATAAGCTACTTCGGTATCCTGCAAATAAAGCTGTATACGTCTGTAAGCAAATAGCCGCCAACTTTGCTGAGTTACCAAATTGTTAATCTTTTGCTTTTCTGTGAAAGTGAAATTTTCTTCCACATATTTGCGCAATAGAATTTTGAACTGAGCAGTACTGTCAGATTGTTGTATCAGATGGCTTAAAAACTCATTTTCAGTGAGTAATGTTTGTATTATAGTTTCCAATTTTATTTAGTTATAAGTTGGAGTACTGCACGTAAGATATTAAATAAACGTCAAAAATAGTTCCTTTATTTCCTATTTTTTTGTTAAGTTAAAAACTAAAGAGTGCTATTATTCGAAAAGTAGTTCTGAGAAAATTTATATTTAGATATGTAATCATTTAAATGTTATTTTCTTTTTTTTATATAACTTACGTTGTTATAAAACAAAACGAAATTATAAATATAACCCTATGCCAGAGCAAGAAGCACAAGATTTATTTTTTCCTTCAGACGAAGTGAAAGCCTATGCAACCGTAAAGGAATATGACAAAACTTATGCGCAAAGCATAAAAGACCCGCTCAGCTTTTGGGCTGAACAAGCCGAAAAGTTGGAATGGTACCAAAAATGGGACAAAGTACTGGATGATTCCGACAAACCCTTCTTTAAGTGGTATGCAGGAGGCAAAATAAACATCATACACAATGCCATAGATCGACACTTGAAAACCCCAATCAGAAACAAAATAGCGCTGATATGGGAAGGTGAAAACGGCGAAAGCAAAGTATTCTCGTACCATGCACTCAACCGTGAGGTTACAGCTTTTGCAAATATTCTGAAAAGCATGGGAGTACGAAAAGGTGATATAGTAACCATATACATGCCCCAAATACCGGAACAAATATTTGCTATGCTCGCATGTGCTAAAATAGGTGCTGCGCACAGTGTGGTGTATGGCGGCTTTAGTGCCGAAGCTTTGCAGGAAAGAATAAACGATGCGCACAGCCGGGTACTGGTAACTGCCGATGGTGGATACAGACGTGGAAAACCCACCGGGCTCAAGCAAATAGTAAACGAAGCAGTAGAATCTTGCTCTACTCTCGAAGTTGTAATTACTGTAAAACGTACTGGCGAAGTTGTGTACATGGAAAACGACCGTGACTATTGGTTTCACGACCTCAGAGCACTGCCCATAGCCAACACTCCATGCCCTACGGAGGTGATGGATGCCAACGATATGCTCTTTTTGTTATATACTTCGGGCTCTACCGGTAAACCCAAAGGCATAGTGCATAAACATGGCGGATATTCTGTATACACATCTACCACGCACAGCATGGTTTTCGACTTGAAACCGGAAGACCGTTACTGGTGTGCTGCCGACCCGGGTTGGATAACCGGACATAGCTACATTGTATACGGGCCTCTCATCAATGGCGCTACCTTGTTTTTGTACGAAGGTGCACCCAACCATCCTTATCCCGACCGCTGGTGGCGTATGATTGACAAATACGGAATAAATATACTTTACACCAGCCCTACCGCTATACGCGGACTTATGCGCTATGGAGAATCGTGGGTAAACAGACACAATATAAGTTCATTGCGCTTGCTGGGTTCAGTAGGTGAGCCTATAAACCCTGAGGCTTGGAAATGGTATTACAATGTGGTTGGAAAGGGCAAAGCCCCCATCATGGATACATGGTGGCAAACCGAAACAGGTGGCCACGTAATCACACCTTTGCCTATAACGCCACTCAAACCAGGATCTGCAACCAAACCATTTTTTGGTGTTGAAGTAGGAGTTGTAGACGACCAAGGCAACGATGTAGCACCAGGTGAGCAAGGAAATCTGGTAATAAAAACCCCTTGGCCGGGCATGGCTTGCTGCATACACCAAGACCGCCAGAGATTTTACGAATCGTACTGGAAAAAATACGAGCAACAAGGTTGGTACCACGCCGGTGATGCTGCCAAGGTAGACAATGATGGATATTTCTGGATAATAGGCAGATCTGATGATGTAATAAAAGTAAGTGGATACAGGCTTGGAACTGCCGAAATAGAAAGCGCAGTGGTAAGCCATCCTGCAGTAACGGAAGCCGCTGCCATAGCATTGCCGCATGAACTGAAGGGGAATGCCATATATGTTTACGCCATTTTGCGCACAGGATTTACACCATCGCACGAGTTGGAAAAAGAAATAAAAGATCACGTAGCCAAAATGATGGGCCCTATAGCCAAACCCGAGCAAATAAGTTTTACGGAGATATTGCCCAAAACCCGAAGTGGTAAAATCATGCGCCGTGTGCTGAAAGCCCGCGCACAAGGCCTACCCGAGGGAGATATCTCTACGCTTGAAGAGTAATAACTAACCAAATGCCCAATAGATAATTGTTAGAACAAAATCCCTCGGAAATAGATTCCGGGGGATTTTTATATGTAAACCACCTGATTAATAGTCAGAGAGCGAAAGCTTACACATCAATTTAAATTATTCTGGTAGGGATGCAATCATGTAGAATAATTCATGCCAAAGGAACTATGAAAAATGTAATACAATCATTACCAAAGATTGCCATCCAATCATACTAAAAGGAAATAACAAGGGCTTTATGATATGAGTATTATTCTCTATGGCGTCATCTGTGTTAAATACCAGAAAGCACTATAATGCGGCATTGTTTTTAATGTGCTTCATAGTATTATAAAAATTGTTTACCAGCTCGCCAACCAGTGTATTCAAATTGATTTTTGAATCATTTAGCCATTTTACTACTTCTTCGTTTAGGGGTATTTCTGCGGTATAAATTCTTTCTAACTTCCCGGAAAGTATGTCCTCTTTATTCAATGCAGGCAAATCTGAATAGTCAATGGAAACATCGTCATATTCTACCAATTCTTCGGGCACCCTGTACCCATGCTGATTAAAAATAATTACCTGACTAACTGGTATCATCTCTTGATTAAAATCTATTTGTTTCTGTTCCAAAGTCGAATTACTAATCATCAACTTCAAAGCATCTTTCCAATATATCATTTCAAATTCCATATCCAGTTGATTTATTTACTATAAAATTCCTTTTCTTCTTTATTTGATGGTCGTGCCGAAATTAATCTAATGGCTTCTTTGCGTATAGTATATACCACTGTGAGTAAAGCATCCATTATTTTACCTATCGTAATCCATCGTACTTCTCCATAATCGACTCTGTTGTCTTTGAACTTTATTCTTTTGTTGTCATCAAAAACTTGCTTAGCATAATGAAAGTCAATGCCATGTTTTACTTTATTTGAAGCATTTTTATTTTCATCCCATTCAAATTCCATAGTATTTGATTTCAGATTTACTTAATACTTCAAAAATAAGCAATTTCAATCATCATCAGTTCAAGGCACCTATTTTTTAGTAGAAATTCCTTGATATAATAATGAAAAGCAATTATTAGGCACTTTCCTATTTTATTTAGCAAGAATACATTTATATATTTCATCTGCAATAGTTTTTGCCAATTGACCCCATGAAAATGCCCGTATATGAAACCATCACTCATTTAAACATTTTCTTCCCAAAAGTGCCACGTACAACATTCCGGTAATATTGCATTAACAAAAATTTAATTCAAAAACTGAAAGTTAAAACAAGTCTTAATATCATCATAACTTTCAGTTAATAAGCTTGCTGTATGTTTGTAAAATACATAACAAGTTTAAGTATTACAATATGGGTAAGCAAAAGCGCCGTCCACTTGATGTACTGGTAATTTCAGATGTGCATTTGGGCACATATGGCTGCAAAGCGAAAGAATTGCTCAGCTACATGAAAACAGTAAATCCTAAAATTCTTGTCCTTAACGGAGACATAATAGATATATGGCAATTCAGCAAAAGCTATTTTCCGAAATCGCATTTCAAACTCATTAAATACATAAGCAATCTGCTGTCTAAAGGCACCGAAGTATATTATGTGACAGGAAATCATGATGAGATGTTGCGCAGATTCGAGGGTTTTACTTTAGGGAAGCTTTCAATAGTAAACAAGCTTGTGCTCGACTTGAATGGACAAAAAGCATGGATTTTTCATGGCGATGTATTTGATGTGATTATGAAAAACTCAAAATGGTTGGCAAAACTGGGCGGCAAAGGATACGATTTGCTTATATTGATGAACACCATGGTCAATTGGTTTAGCTTAAAAATGACAGGGAAGCGATTATCATTTTCCAAGAAAATAAAATCGGGTGTGAAAAGTGCTGTCAAATACATCAATGATTTTGAGCAAACGGCAATAGATATAGCTGCGTCTAAGGGATACTCACAAGTAATATGCGGACACATACATCAGCCTGCACTTCGTAATATTACGGCTGCCAATGGCAACACTATTCTATATCTGAATTCTGGTGATTGGGTTGAAAACATGACAGCCTTAGAGTATGCCAATAATGAATGGAAACTATATGATTTTGCCAATGATCCCATAGCACAAAACGATGAACCCTCCGACCCACAAACAGAGGATTCACTGCATAAGGCTGAATTTGAAAATAAACAGCTATTTCATGAGCTCATAAATGAATTCATGTTTACAGATTCTAAAAATAATTAACCCATATTTTTCAATTCTATGAAAATATTGTATGCTATACAGGGTACCGGAAATGGGCATTTAAGCAGAGCCAATGATATTGTACCCATATTAAAGAAAAATGCTGAAACCGATGTACTCGTTTCAGGTATTCAGTCTGATGTGAATGTGGGATTTGATATAGATTTTCGTCTGAGTGGACTAAGTTTTATTTTCGGCAAAAAAGGCGGAGTAGATATTTTAAAAACCATAAGAAAGGCACAAATAGGAAAGCTTATTCGAGATATTCGCAAATTCCCTGTACATAACTACGATTTGGTAATCAATGATTTTGAACCAGTTTCTGCTTGGGCTGCCAAGCTCCGAAAAGTGCCTTGCATCTCGCTGAGCCATCAGGCCGCGGTAATTCACCCCAATGCTCCCAAACCCCCAAAAACAGATTGGACTGGTAAATCCGTTCTGAAGTATTATGCTCCCACCTGCGAAAAATATGGTTTTCATTTCAAACAATATGCTTCAAATATATTTACTCCGGTAGTAAGGCAAGAAATATCAAGCAAGGTACCATTTAATATGGGGCATTATACTGTATACCTACCTGCATATTCCGATGAAAAAATCATACGGATACTTCAACATTTTCCCGACATTAAGTGGCAAGTATTCTCCAAACATACATCTTCTAACTATTCCGCAGGCTCAATAGAAATTCGTAAAATATCTAATGGCGAATTTATAAATAGCATGCTTGGTGCTGAAGGTATATTGTGCGGCGCGGGATTCGAAACACCAGCCGAAGCATTGTTTCTGGGTAAAAAACTTATGGTTGTGCCCATGCTCAATCAGTACGAACAACAGTGCAACGCTGCTGCCCTTGCAGAAATGGGTGTACCAGTAATAAAGTCCTTAAGCAAAGAGGCTTTGCTACCCATTCTCAATTGGATAGACCAACCCAAAGCACTAAAAGTATCTTACAACAATGAAACTGAAACCATTATTAGCAGAATTCTCACAGAGTGGAAAACCAGAATCTTCAGCGCAAACGATGCCGAAATAAACCCATTGAGCCATATTCTTACTTATCACAATCTCAATAATACTGCAGTGTAGGTTTACTGCCCGCAATGCGGCTAAGGACACCTGCATTGGCATTCCCTGTGTTTTGTAGGATTTTGCATCTACCACGCTGTTTATCAGACCCACAGGGTTCTCAAAACCCCGTTAAGCCGAGGCTCCGCCTCGGTTTCATATATCATATAGCGCAATGCAATAAAGGGGTGAGTGGAAGACACCCCTTTACTATTTTCATAACACGCCCCACAAAACAAAACAGCCGAGTCAATACCCCGGTGGTTGTATATACATTACTATGAATAACTAAAAAACATATTAGTAACGCTCGTGTAGGTATCCCCACTCGCGGACTACGGTTTGCCATTTTTCGGGATAGTTGGCTTGCAAAAGAAGCAGAATAGAACGCAAAACATTGGTTACTTTCTCTTTCAGCACATTCTTATCGCCACTGTGGGCACTGCCGCTTCCGGTAAGTGCGGGTTTTTTGGTGGCTAGTTCTAGATACTCGTAGTGTATAGGCTGCCAAAATGCACGACAATATTTGTGATCGGCATAGCCATACTTATCGAGCCCGGTAAGCAATATGCTAAGTGCAAGCACGGTTTCGTCGTAGACAGCCGGTATTACATTTGCATTGCCAGCCTTTTGGAGTCCAAAATTTCGATAATGCGATGGAGCCGAAATGCAGCCGTAGTCAATATAATAAGCGGGGTGAACAGATTTATTGATTATTACTGATTTATTACACCCCACCCGCAGGTCTGGCTGCAAGTATGTTGATATGTTTAGCGGTTAGCATATATTCCTCATTTTCATACTATTCAGATTTTACATTTTACAAAATCCATTTTTGTCTACTTTTTGTCTTACCATGTTTTGCGTTACATACCAAGCCGTATATATACTTTTGATTGAAAGCGAAAGTTTTCACGCTGAATTAAAACAAAGGTTGTGGTTTGTCCATGAAGAAGTATAAAAACCACCGTCGGGACCGAAAAACGTGAATGGTAGGTAAAATAAAAATTTCTAAATAAAAATGAGAAAATTAGCATTATTGATCTTTGCAATTGCCCTGGTTTCAGTAAGTGCCAATGCACAAAACACCTTTCAGAAAGGTACAAATACCCTCAAATTGGGTCTGGGTTTCAATTCTAATGGCAAACCCATCACCTTGGCTTTCGAAAGGGGTATAAAAAACGACGTTTTTGGGGTTGAAAAATTGAATTTGGGTATTGGTGTGTATTTAGGGTATTTTGGTTACAACAATAGCGTTACCAATTATGGCACAACCGTTAAAACCAACATCAACACCATAGCTCCTGGCTTAAGTAGCTATTTGCATTACGAATTAATTGAGAAATTAGACGCATATGTTGGGCTTTCTTTAGGTGCTTCAGCACAAATAAGCAAAGTTTCTGGCGATAATGTAGACATAAGTCCTGAATATAAAGTAAAATTTGCATGGGGGCTTGCCGGAGGTTTACGCTATGAAATTACACCTAAGTGGGGTGCATTCATAGAAGGTGGTAAGGGTACCGGAAGTGTTACACTTGGCGCTGCGTATAAGTTCTGACTAAAAGACGTTAGCCTACTGATCTTTAACCCTGTCAGCGTTTCGAACGCTGACAGGGTTTTTTATTTGTGTTGCCCCGTTAAGCCGAGGCTCCGCCTCGGCTTCATATATCCCATGAGGCTGTGACTCATACCTCAAACGCAGGCGGAGCCTACGCCGAACATGGGGTTATCGCCACGCTACAATGTCCTGCGGACGATTGCAGGTGGTTGGCAAGTCTTACTATTTGCCCCACTCGGGGCAATATATCGGTAGAAAAACATGCTCACCACATCATGTTCCGCCCCAGCCGGGGCGGTACTAAAACACACAAACAATCATATTCTACCGATATTACGCACCTAACGGCGCGTATTTAATTGATAATGGATAATTGAGAATGGATAATCTGTACCTTGGGATTTATCCCTAGCAATGAATGCCGCAGGCATGATACCGACGGTAGGCATGGGTGGAACCCCGCGAAAAAATGCAAAATCAAATATTAATCACATCGGGATGATCCGGCAATACACTAAACGTATTGACAGATCATCGCTATGCGGTTAGCGTAATGCAGTAAAGTGCAGTAAATGGGTGACTGGGAGTCACCCATTTACTATTTTCAATAGGGCTATTAAAACAAAATTCCCGAAAAAAAATAAATTTTTCGGGAAGTAATATCTGCTATGCGGCGCAGATCTAATTAAAGAAACTCTATGCCGGGAAATACTTGTTCTTAAAATAATCGTCGTAGTCATCGGCATAAGCACCAATGCGGCGCATACTTGCCAGTACTTCATTGATATCCAGTCCCTCAATTTCACGTATTACCTTTACATATACCACTTCTTTGAATTTGGTAATTCCAACACCATATAGCTTGTGATTGAGCTCAAGCACCTCGTTCAGAAATTCTTCGCGCCGTGCAGTAGGTACAGCACTTACGGGAGCCAGGCACTGAAAATAACTGCCTTGTCCTTCTATATCAAACATATCAATCCATACGCTTGCCGATCCGCGTTGCATATTCCATTGCCCGGGTTTATCGCCGCGGCACAGCTCAGGATCTACTCCCAGCGCTTTTATTGCATCATCTACCAGATGAAAATAAGGTTGTACACTCATGATTTCGTATTTTATTTGGGTTTATTCAATACTTCAATGTACAAAACATACAAACGTAAATCAATGTTTACCTTCAAAAAAGTTCAAGAAACAATACACCACATTCTATTTACAAATTCAATGCATTCGTAATCAAATACTTCAAAGCTCGTAAAATGCAAGTGAGGGTTTAGCGCTATGGCTTGCACATCAGGTTTACGATTAAAATCTTCGGACAGGCCAAGCATTACAAACACACCAGGCTCTATAAATCCACGGGCTTTGGCCGATTCACAGATTACAGGTACATCTTCTGGTATAAAAGGCAAAAGCCAGATGAGTGCTTGCTGGAGCAGATCATCATGGCATTGCAGATAGTAAGCCTTGTGGGCTCCTGCTTGAAGGTATCTGCCAGTATCTTTGCCCGATATCTCTGTTTCCTGAGCTATTTGTATTCCATCCTGTTCATACAACAGTCGTAAACCCGGGGTAAGGGTATGCATATGTGGCGAAATTTTTATGGCCACAACTCCTAACTCTTTGTAGTGCATTGTCAGATTACAGGCTACAGTAGTTTTACCTACGTTTTGCCTTGTGCCACTCAATATGAGCCAATTTCTTTTTACCTGCATTGGTATTATATTACTTCAATCTTATACCCAGTACAGTTACATCGTCTATCTGCTCCGAGTAATTTGCTTTCCATTTATAAAAAGTTTCTTTTATAAAATCTTGTTGCAGATTTGTTTGCATTTGGTGAGCATCCAACATCATAGTTTTAAATCTGTGGGGTTTGAATTTTTTCACTTCTTCGCCTCCAAATTGGTCTGCAAAACCATCAGAGCTCAGATAGAGCATTTCACCGGGACGATAATTATATTTCTGGACACTAAACGGACTCTCAGAATAATATACCGCTATTGGATTTTTGTCAGCAGCCAATATTTTTATTTCGCTTTCATATACCAAATATGCAGAAATAAACGCACCACTATATTCAATGCATTTATTATGAGTATCAATCAGGCATAAGGCTATATCCATGCCATCTTTCTGTGTACTGTTTTGTTCGGTTTGCCTGAGCGACATCTTAACTTTTTCGCGTAAAGCATCGAGAATTATATTGGGTTTATATACGCCCAAGCTAAGTACTTCATTGAGAAAAGCCATGCCCAACATACTCATCATAGCCCCCGGTACTCCATGCCCAGTGCAATCTGCCACTGCAACAAGTGTTTTGTCACCCACCGGTGCAGACCAATAAAAATCGCCACTCAGCACATCACGCGGTGCAAAAAACACAAATGATTCTGGAAAAAGTTTCTTTATTTGTGCATTCTCGGTCTGAAACGCAGCTTGTATGCGTGCTGCATATTTCATACTGCTTTTCATTTCTGCATTTCGCAATGCTACTTCTCGTTGGTGTTTGTCAACTATTTCGTTTTGTGCCATTATTTCCTCATTCTTTTCGGCTAGTTGGGCCATGGCGTCCTCAAGCTCAGCTGTGCGTATAGATACTTTATCTTCAAGTATCATATTGGTTTCCTGCAATTGCATGCTCAGCTCCTCATTTTTCCGAAATGCCTTCAGATAGTTTGTTATAAGGACCGAGGATTGGGTAAAAATAAATCCAAGTAAGCCAAATGGCGTCATGTGTATGGGTACAAAGCCATATAAGGAATTGATAATATCATATAATACTGCTACATTAAACAGCAGAAAACTTATAAAAAAAAGCAAGGCAAAAGGCTCTTTGGCGAGAGCAGCCCGTGCCATTGAAAACGCCAGATACAATCCAATTATCACAACTAAAGTTCTGGATACACCGCTTAATAATGTAAATACGCTGCTTGTTGTAAATAGGGTAATTAGGAAGAATGTTCCTGTGATAATAAATATAATGTTAATAAAATTTTTGTAGGTATACTTTGGGAAAAGAATACTCACATACATAAGCAAGGGATAAGGAATGGAATACATGAGCAAAAACTCAATTTTCTTTTGGTAAATGCCGCTAATATCCGTGATGTTATTGATTAAAAAATCACCAGTAAAGAGTATACGCAATGCTATAAAAATAGCGGCTGCCCCAAAGTATAACGATACCATCTCTTTCCGGATTTGCAACCATAAGATAATATGTAGTACTCCAATGGTAATCAATATACCAAAAGTTATAAATCCAATGAGCGAAACGATATTACGCTGTCGAATATATTTGTCGCTCACCATGATGCTTATTGGCTTATTCACCCCCCCAATGCGGTGGTGAAAATTGGACATATGAATGGTAAAAAACAAGGTATCTGAATAAAGTGAAACAGGTACCATTTTAACTTCTAAATGAGGGATTTCTTCATTTTGGCTTTTTCCAGGTTGGCCACATGATGCAATCTTTGTACCATTTAAATACAAATTATAAGCAAATACAATGCTCCCAATCTGAATGATGGCAACTTCAGGCCTGCGTTTGGGTAAAAAAACTTGTAAAGAATAAGTCGCATAACCATGCCTGCTAAATGTTCCCTCAGGATGTGTTTTTTCATCCCATATGTAGGGGACTTTTATGTATGAAGTGATAGAACTTGGAGCATGGGAACCAAATAAGAAAGTATCTTTATAAAATTTCCAATCACCGGCTAGGGTAATCTCTGAGTCTTCCGAAAACTGATAATTACGCAAATCTAAGACACCCATAATGGCGAGTGGCTCTTCTTGCGCATATGAGGGCATAATTTGCAACACAATCATAATCAGCGCAATTGGAAAACATTTGCGAAACTTTATTTCAGAATTCAGTAACATTATAAATACAGGGAGATAAAATTTGTGCTTTTATACGAAATTCAAAATTAATCATTTGAATTCATAAACAGGTCTTTTAGAATACAAAATTTGAACTATTTTTGAGCAATCTGATATACATATATTTCTACATTTTCGTTATATACGTATCTTTCATTTTAGCACAGACAAAAACCAGACCTTGAAAATTTATTGTTATGAGAAAAATATTCCTTTTTGCGGCTTGGCTTTGTTTCTTTAGCCTTCCTGTCATGGCTCAGTACAAGAGTAAACAGCCATTATGGTCGTTTCTCAATTTTTCATTGGGGGTTAAAGGTGGTGTCAATTTTACGTCACCTACAATAAAGCAAGAATTCAGTGTATTTAGTTCAGTTGGAGAAAACCCGTCTTTACAGGAAAAAGAATATGCGTCTTTGAGGCAAAACGCCCAAACCCACTTCGGAATGATGATAGACTACCGTTTGGGAAACTTATTTGAAATTGGTGTTCACCCCGGTTTCTTGACTAATGAGTTAGGATTCAGCAATACATATACATGGGAAGCGGCAGAAGGCCGATTTACTGCTGAGTACGAGCATAAGTACAAAATCTTATACCTCGAAATTCCACTCAATCTCCGCTATCTTATTACGGGAAAAAGGCTTAAAACTTATGTTCAAGGCGGTATGTATTACAACCAGCGCCGAAATGCATGGTTAGCGACCACTTATCATTTTACCGATGCTTCTATAGATGGCGAGCAGGAGCTGAGCATAGCACCTTCCGAAATTGCTACTCCCGGCAGTTTTATCAAGTGGCACTATGGATTTTCGTTTGGTGGAGGGCTTATGTATAATATATCCGGAACTTATCTGGGTATAGAAGCCAATTATAGACGCAGCCTTATGAACCCCGTGAGTGCTTCAAAAAGGTTTTCTAACCAAGATGTTATTGGAGCTACATACACTACTGCCGACGATATTCGTCTTTCCAATCTTCAAATCAATTTTATCATTGTAATACCCATGCTGTGCGAGGCCCGTGCAGAGCGTAAATAAATATTTTTCATGAAAATAAATTATTTTTTATATTTCATCATGTTCTTACTGCCATCTATTTCCATGGTTTCGTGCAAAATAGACAAAGAAGAACTTCCCCCGCAGAAAGAGTTTATGCGCATATACCACGACGACAATTACTCAGCGTCGTACTACCCAGTGGATATTGAAACTACTCCCGATGGTGGCTACTTGATATTGGCTTCTTACCTGGCCAATACCGCCGGAAACTACGCATACTGGAATGTGCTGGTGGTAAAAACCGATGCCCTGGGCGAAGTGCAATGGAAAGTAGTGGCCGACGACCCATATCGCAATCCGGTACCACAGCTAATGGCCATCAACAATCAGTATTACTTTTTTTGCATGGATGCCACTACACTGGGCAGCTACCTGATGAGTATTGATGTGAACGCTGCCACCGTTTCTTTGGTTGAAGCATTTCCACAATTTACTTATCCTTTGGCGGCATCTGCCACACCCGATGGTGGTTTTTTGTTGCAAAGCTACGAGCGTTTCAGCCGTACAACTTACTTATCCAAAATTAACAATGCTACCAATGTGCAATGGAGCCGAGGTTTTCCGGTGATTGAAGATACAGAGGCAAAAATTGTATATCACCAAACCAAAACGGGCGATATGTATCCCTTCTTTACCGGAAGTACCGCTGATGGAAGTTACTATTTTATGAATGGCTTTGCCAACTACTCACTCTCACTCAATTTTACAGATAATGCCGGAAATGCCAAAGGTGTACTCAATGGATTCAGATATGATGGGGCTGTAAGTTCTTGTATGCACCTTACCGGAAACACTTTTGCTCTCACACGTTACAGTTTTGGAGACAGCTACATATATCCTGCCATTGAATTGCAGCCTAATAACATAAGTCATACCGATAATTTGGAAGGCACAATAGATCATGAAATAGAACAAAATGGTACTTTCCGTTCTATGGTGATGACGCTTGGCGGTAAACAATTGCTTGTATTTGCCACTACTTCCAAAAACAAACAGACCATGCTGTATTTTTATGATATGGCTACTTCAAAACTAGTATATACCAAATATCTGGGCGGTTCGATGCCGGCAATATTGGCAGACATACAACAAACTCCCGATGGGGGCATAGTAGTGCTTACCCGCACATTTGTGGCCGGTAGATTTGACCGAATGGTACTCTTCAGGTTAAATGGAGATGAAATCATAAAATAATATTTTATAAATTTTTCAATTCAGACATATGGGTTTAAAAACAACTTGTATGTCTTTTTTTTTATGAAATATTTCAATCTGTTTACTCCGGATTCAAAATATCGCTAAATTTATGTAGCACTATATGCTGAATATATAAACACCTATTTCACATGGCACAAAAAACCAAAGAAACTTTTACCCTAGTGCAAATGATGGCAGAGCTCGAGCAAAATGCTGTGCCCTCTGCCAAAGCAATGCTCATGAAACATGGTGCTCGCGAACCTTTTTTTGGTGTACGGGCCGAAATATTGAAAAAAATAGTGAAACGTGTGGGCATAGATCACCCATTGGCGTTGCAATTATATGATACTGGCAACTCAGATGCCATGTATCTGGCCGGCTTGCTGTGCGATCCGAAGCAAATGACTCCCGACGTACTTCAGAAGTGGGTGGTGGCTGCATACTGGTCTTGGCTGAGCGAGTATACTGTTCCTTGGGTAGCATCTATGTCGCCGCATGGTTTTGAGATGGCCATGAAATGGATAGACGACCCTTCAGAAAATATAGCTTCGAGTGGCTGGTCTACCCTCTCCTCTCTGGTGATGATTACTGAAAACGACCAAATAGACAATGAGCTTATAAGCAGCCTGATAGCAAGAGTTACCGGTTTTATAAATCTTTCGCCCAATCGGGTAAAGTATGCCATGAATAATTTCATGATTAGCGCTGCAGTGTATATGCCCGAATTTACTCAGCAAATAATTACTCTTTCGGAAATAATAGGTAAGGTAAAAGTAGATATGGCAGGCACAGCTTGCAAAGTACCTTATGCTCCGGAATACATAAACAAAACTATTCTCTCAGGAAGAGATGCAAAAAAGCGTAAAGATGCCCGATGCTTGTAGTTTAGAATGCTGCCATGAGTAAATCGATATTCTTGGCATGTATGCCCATAATATCGCCTAGCTGGTGATTGGTAAGCAAACCATTGTAAAGATATACGCCACGTCGCAGCCCCATGTCGGACTTTAGCAGTTTGCGTATGCTTCCTGCATCTGCTATACGCAAAATGATAGGGGTAAAAATATTGCTGAGTGCTATGGATGCTGTTTTGGAATATCGTGAGGCCAGATTGGGAACACAATAGTGTATGACACCATGTTCCAGGAAAGTAGGTGACTCGTTGGTTGTAGGTCTGGATGTTTCGAAGGTCGGATTGCCATCGATGCTCAAATCAATAATCACCGCTCCGCGTTTTATACCATGTACCATATCTTCAGTGATCACATAACGATTGTCGGTATGATAAGGAAGAGCGCCAATCACAACATCGGCAGAGTGGAGTGCTTTATCGAGCACGGTGCGATGCATCACTGAAGTATACAACCGCTGTCCAAGACTTCGTTGCAACTTGTCGAGTTTTTGAACCGAGAAATCGAAAACTTTCACTGCAGCTCCCACCCCTAAGGCTGCCCGTGCAGCAAACTCGCCGGCGTTTCCTGCGCCAATAATGACTACCTCTGCGGGAGTAACCCCGGTAAGCCCGCCCAACAGAATACCTTTTCCTTTGTGGGTTTTGCTAAGTAGTTCTGCAGCAATAAATATGGCAGCTGTACCGGCTATTTCGCTCATGGCGCGCACTACCGGATAATAGTCTGTATCTTGCATCAGATTTTCGAAAGCAATGGCAGTAACACGTTTTTCCATCATTGCATGCAAAACTTCTGACTTTTGTGATCTAATATGAAGCGCTGAAAATAATGATTGTGAACTATTCATGTACTTTACATCATCCATTGTATAAGGCGCTACCTTGAGTACTATTTCCGATTTCATGACCTGCTCCCGATTGTTTACAATAATGGCACCGGCTTCGCTATATTGCAAATCAGTAAAATTGGCTCCATCACCAGCTTTTGATTCCACAAAAATATCATGCCCCGCCGATACCAAAGTATCTACAGCTTCTGGGGTGAGAGGTATTCTCATCTCATTTGAATCTATCTCGCGAGGTAGTCCTATGGTGAGTTTTTTGCGGCCTTTGTATAGCTCAAGCATCTCCTCCTGGGGTATGAATGCCTCAGACAATTGAATTCCCCTGCTTAATCCCGGCAGATCCATATGACTTATATTTTTGGAACGTTAATAATTATTTTGCGTTTGCTTCCACCCATGTCTTCTATCTGCACTGAAACGTTTTCCTCAGGCAATAGTTCTTCAATTTTTTCAGGCCACTCAATGAAACAGATATTGTTGCTGTAAAAATAATCTTCGTAGCCCATATCATAAACCTCTTCCAGTTTGTTTATCCGGTAAAAATCGAAATGATATACGGATTTGCCTGGTCGATAAACATACTGGTTTATAATTGCAAATGTAGGACTATTTACCAAATCATCAATTTGCAATTCGATACAAATTTCCTTTATAAATGTTGTTTTTCCTGCACCCATAGCACCGTAAAATGAGAATACATGATACCTTTGAGTAAGTTCTGCAATATACTTTGCGGGTTCTTTCAGTTGATTTACATTCTCTATTTCAAAAAATACACTCATAAAGAAATCATCATTGGTGACGGGGTTGCAAAACAACGAACGGAATCATCATTTCTTCTAGCGATATACCTCCATGCTGAAACGTGTTTTTATAGTATTTTACAAAATGATTGTAATTGTTGGGATATACAAAAAAATCGGCATTGGTGGCAAAAACATAGCTGCTGCTTATGTTGGCATTTGGCAGAAAGGCTTTGCCAGGTTTACTTATTTCGAATACTTCCTTGGGATTATAGTTCAGGTTCTTCCCTTGCTTATACCTAAGGTTATTGTTGGTAGTTTTATCACCCACTATCTTGATGGGATTTGCAACACGGATAGAACCATGATCGGTGGTTATAACAACTGTAGTGTCGCGGGAGGCAAGTTCTTGCATGAGTTCATTCAGTGGCGAATGCTGATACCATGTGAGTGTGAGCGAACGGTATGCTGCCTCGTCCGAAGCCAGTTCCCTGAGCATATCCATCTCTGTACGTGCATGCGAGAGTATATCTATAAAATTATGGATAACGACACTGAAATCGTTTTGGCTCAAATGTGAAATGAGATCGGAAATGCGCCGGCCATCTTTGCTGGTATTCACCTTAAAATATCCGGTGCGTATTTTTTTTCCCAATCTGAGCATCTGCCTCAGTAGCAATTCCTCCTCGTACTGGTTCTTACTTCCTTCATCGTCTTCCTCTTGCCACAAGTTGGGGTATAGTTTTTCAATTTCTGAAGGCATGAGACCGGAAAACATTGCGTTTCGAGCGTATTGAGTTACTGTAGGCAAAATGGCACTATACAAAGCTTCTTCTTGTACAGTAAAATGCTCAGAAATAAGTGGTTCTAGTATTTTCCACTGGTCATATCTCAAATTATCTATTAATATCAAAATCACCTTTTTCCCGGTTTCGAGCATAGGGAAAAGTTTTTGCCGAAATAAAGTCTGGGATGTGACCGGGCGATCTTTTTCGGTATCGTTGAACCAGTTAAGGTAATTGCGATTTATAAATTTGCTGTATGCCGCATTGGCTTCATTTTTTTGCATATACAATACTTCGTCCATGGTGTGATCCGAAGATTGGTGCAATTGCAATTCCCAGAATACTAACTTTCTGTATACTTCAGTCCATTCATTCCAGCTTCGTGCATCGTTGATAAGCATGCTCAGTTGGCTAAACTCACGCTGATAATCTGAAGTTGTTTTTTGAGTAACTAAATTACGTTGGTGCACATTTTTTTTGAGCGAAAGTAGTATTTGATTGGGCTTTACGGGTTTAATCAGATAATCGTCAATTTTCAGGCCTACTGCCTCGTCCATTATTTCTTCTTCTTCGCTTTTGGTAATCATTACTACCGGAAGATTAGGATATTTAGATTTTATGCGAGATAAAGTTTCCAGCCCACTTATTCCTGGCATATTCATATCCAAGAAAACGATATCCAGATTATGCTGCTGACACAATTCAACAGCATCATACCCATTATTAGCAGTTATTACCTCATAACCTTTCTCTTGCAAGAAGTGAATTGATATTTTCAGATAATCAATCTCATCATCGGCCCAGAGTATTTTTACTTTATTCATCGGTACCTGTTTTATGGCATAAATTATTTCCGAAGATAGTACTTTTCAAAGAAAATACGGTATAAATTCTGTTCGGGGTCGCTGGGAAGTTTGGCATAATTGGTTTGTGATACCACTATTAAATTGAACAACGAGCTTATGCTTTTTATCTCAGCGTCAAGTATAATTTTGTTGTAATATTTGAGCGCAGTAGCCCCATCAGGAAAGCTCTTTATTACCACTGCTTTAAACTGCTCATTCTGTTCTTTTCCTTCCGAAATCACTTCCAGGTTTTGTCCGGTATAATTATTTGCATTAAAGACTACAGCCTGAAAAAGTACTTTATTGGCATCAAACATCTCATTTTTGGGAAGAAAAACCACCCAATGTTGGGCTTCCATCTCTAATTTGTAGATTTCTTCGGCCTTCGCCATTTGTGTGCGCACTAGATTGTTACTCTCGTTTGTGTTGTTGGCCGCACTATTTTGAAGCGCACTTAGCATATCCATGGCTTTCTGGCTTTCAGGTGTTTGCGGAAAATCAATCACTATTTGTTCAAGGCTTTGCACATATTTCACTCCATTGCCTACCCCACCATATGATAAAGCTTCCAATAATTTGTATTTGGGTTCGAGCCTGTGCCCCTTAGTTTTATTCCTTACCTGATTAATGATACTTAGAGATTCAGAATAATTTTGTGCTATCATTTGTTGGTATGCCAATTCATACATATTGGCTAGTTGCTGCTCATTTTCCTTCAATTCATTCAAATAGCCTGGCTTAGTGAGCAACTTGGCGTAGTGACTGTCCGGATACTTGTCCACCAGTCTGTCCTGTATCTGATTGGCAGATTCGCTGTTGCCCATGAGATTATAGGTGAGGTACCATTGGTAAAGCACATCGGGATGCAGAGAGTGTGATGAGAAATTATTATCAAATTTTTCAAAAAGTTTAATGGCATCTGTGTACGACTTTATCTGGTCTTTGTAAATCATAGCTGCTTCGTAAAGCGCAGTAGCAGATTTGTTTTCAGATTCCATAAATGAAGAATCGGATACCGGTAAATTTAGTTTATAATATCCTTTATCTTTGTTTGTAAATTTACTATTGCCATTTTTGGCATCCTGTTCATTTTCATCTGAGGTGTTGGTTTCGGCCAAAACTGTATTTTTATTCCGGCGTCGCCAGTGGTCTTCAAGTTTCCTATCGCCCCATTTCTTTTTAAATTCGGCCATTCCAAAACTCACTGTAGTAGGATTATAAAAATACCATTTTCCTGCACCGGTAGGATCCATTCGGTTTTCGTTTCCGGAATAATTATTTGCATTGAGGTTTTGTTGTTTTTGTAGTTCTGCCTGTTCTTGTAGCACAACTTCTTGAATAAGTTTTTCTATGATTTTATTTTGCTCAGATTCGGGCATTCTGGCAACCCGCCTCAAACTGTCTTCTCTCTCTATGATTTGCAATTTCTTAATAAGAGTAAGCAATCCCGCAGCCTTGTTTTCCACAACATTATACTCTGTATAAGTTTTAGGAAGCACCATCATAGTACTGTCGTAATAATTTCCGGCAGAAATATAGATACGCTGATTGAAATAGTAGTCGGCCAAAGCAAGATATGACAGTGCTTTATAATTCGATTCTGGCTTGGCAGCCCCGGCTGCTTGCTTGTAAAGTTCAATGGCTTGAGGCATATCTGATTTTTGTTCGGCTAGCTTGGCTTTTGCAAAATAAATCTGATCTTTCAAATCCACATTTTTCTCATCTGCCAGCAGTTTATCGAGTTGCTTCTGAATACTATTTTGCATACTTGCATCGCCACTAAACGCAAGTGCCTGATTGATACGCGCATTGAAAACCATATTATAATCTGAGTTTCGCTTCTCTACATTCTTAAACAATTCATATGCTTCATTGCGATTGCCAGTAGCCAAGTGCAACTGAGCCATTATATAAATATACCTCAGTTTAAGTTTTCTTTTCTTTTCTTTTTCAATCACTTTTTGCAGAGGTACTTTGGCATCAGAATATTTTTTCTCTCTTATGAGTAAATCGGCATTCAGTAGGTGTATTTCATGAAGTGTCTTTTCTGGCATCTTCTTGTCGGTAGCAAGCAGGGTGAGGAGTTCGCGTGCATCTCCATATTTTCCAGATTCAATATAGCTGCGTACGAGCCAAATCTGCGCTTCGTATTTTTCAAGTTCATTGGGATATTTTTCGACCACCAAGTTGAAAGTACTTATGGCCATGGGTAGTTCTGATTTAATAAAATTGGCCTTACCTATCAGTAAGTAACTATTGTCCACCCAGTTGCAATAATCGGTTTTTTTATAAAATTCTTGTTGTCTTTTGCTTTGTACACCCGGCGACTTTTTAGGTTTGGCTGTGATGGAATGGGTTTTAATTAATTTTGTAGATTTTTTGATAGTCACGTCCATTTCATTGTCTACCGACTTATTCAAATCCTTATTGCCATATTTTGTGAGGGGCAAAATGGCTGAATAATCATCGCGCCAGTTTGTTTCAATTTTTCGAATGGCTTCTTTGTAGCTTTGGTTGCCGTTGAAAAAAATATTGTATTTGGCCGTAAGGTTGTGATAGCTACGGTTTACCAATGTATTCTTTTTGGTACTGCATGCTGTAAACACAGTCAGAGCTACAAGGAATAAAAATGCAAAAATCACCCGCATAAGCAGTTGGTATGTTTTAATATGTCTGGCTAAATTAACGAAATATTCAAAGCCAAATTACCCTTTGCCTCAGAAATTAACTATACTTACGAACTAACTTCACCTAATAAGAAAACTATTTGCATATGCAGGAAGGGTATACATAACTTTGGAGAAAAGAAACTTAATTGACCGAATTTAAACTATCAGTTTTACTCTCTAACTCAAGTTGCTCTTTCGACAAATTGTTGCGTATGATATACACATGATTTAGTTTGAAAAAATCGGCAGAATAGCTCACTGTAATATTGTAAAAACTGCCTCCAGGTATTTTTTCCATTTCGGCAACAGTACCAACCATAAACCCCTCAGGAAAGATAGTAGAAAACCCACTGGTAACAACACTATCGCCAATATCTACCAGAGCATGTGCAGGAATCCCATCGAGCCTGCCATTTAGTGGCACCTTTCCTAGCCAGGTAAGTGAACCAAAATAATCGTTTCTTTTAAGTTTTACACTTAGTCCGAGTTTGATATTCAGCAAAGAGATAGCAGTACAAAAATTGTTTGAAACTTCGCGCACTATGCCTACAACACCATTTGAATTTACAACTCCCATCCCAGGGCTAATGCCTTGATTAGATCCTGCATTGATGGTAATGTGATTGTGCTGACTGCTTAAAGAGTTGCGAACGACCTCTGCATAGAAGTATTCATACTGCTTGCTTACATTGCCAACAGAATTGAGTCTGAACATATCCTGATGGTAATAGTACGTATTCACAGATTTGTTGCGTATTTCCACTATTTCCTTGGCAAGCCTCTGGTTTTCTTCCCTCAGATTGAAATACGAAGTATATCTGTCTTTTATAGAATGAAAATACCCGGCTACTGCATTGGCTGTAGTCAGGTATCTTTCCTTTTTCAAATCATTATTGTCTATTACCAAATTGATGGCTATAAACTGCAGACCAATGAAGAAAATTACAAAGTGATTTCTAATCAAAAACTTTATAATAGTTTCCACTGTTCGAAGGTTTTATTTTATAATCAGGATTATCGAAGTAAAAATGGGAATTTATCCACATTTTTAAGAGCCACACCTGTGCCGCGAGCAACTGCGTGCAATGGATCGTCGGCTATATGCACCGGCAGGTTTGTTTTCTCCGCAATACGCTTGTCTAGCCCACGAAGCAAGGCACCACCTCCAGCCAGATATATGCCGTTTTTATAAATATCGGCATAAAGTTCGGGAGGAGTCTGCTCGAGTGTGTTGATGATAGCTGTTTCTACTTTCGACAAAGACTTATCTAAGCAGTGTGCTATTTCCTGATATGACACCGGAATTTCTACAGGCAATGCAGTCATTTGGTGAGGACCTCTAACTATATAGTCGGCAGGCGGATTATCGAGTTCAGAAAGTGCAGATCCCACGTTTATTTTAATTTCTTCAGCAGTACGTTCACCAATTTTGATGTTGTGCTGATGACGCATATACTCTTGAATATCATCTGTAAACTCGTCGCCGGCTATGCGAATAGATCTATTTACTACAATACCGCCCAACGAAATCACAGCTATCTCAGTAGTACCTCCGCCAATATCTACCACCATGTTTCCATCTGGTGCTTCAACATCAATACCTATACCTATGGCAGCTGCCATAGGTTCGTATATCATATACACTTCACGGGCTCCGGCATGCTCGGCGCTATCACGTACGGCTCGCATTTCAACTTCGGTGCTACCTGATGGTATACATACTACCATTTTAAGTGCTGGTGTGATAAGCGGCTGTTTTTTATTAAGCATTTTTATCATACCACGTATCATAAGCTCTGCTGCATTGAAGTCTGCGATTACTCCATCTCTCAGTGGTCGTATGGTCTTTATGTTTTCATGGGTTTTACCATGCATTTGGCGTGCTTTGTGCCCAATGGCAAAAAGTTTACCTGTTTTAGTATCGATAGCAACTATAGATGGTTCGTCAACAACTATTTTATCGTTGTGTATTATTATGGTGTTCGCAGTTCCAAGGTCTATTGCAATCTCTTGTGTAAGAAAAGAAAATATGCCCATTTCAAAAGTATTTCTTGATTATCGGGGGTGAGTGAATGTGCTGATCCTGTAAAAGATCCGCATTTATTCATTTAAAACAAAATGTTTGCCAAATATACTAACTTTTGCGTGTACTCAAAATACAATTCTGATTTTGTTTTCATTTTGTAACACTTAAATTATTTAGTGTTTAAAATGACGGAATCCGGTAAATACCATGGATATATTCTTCTCATTGCACAAATTTATAGATTCTGCATCGCGCACGGAGCCTCCGGGTTGTATCACACTGGAAATTCCTTCCTTCGAAGCAATCTCCAATGAATCTGAAAATGGGAAGAATGCATCCGATGCAAGTACAGCTCCATTCAATTCAAATCCGAATGCTTTGGCTTTTTCTATCGACTGTTTCAGCGCGTCTACACGTGAGGTTTGCCCTGCTCCATTTCCAAGTAGTTGCCTGTTTTTTGCAAGAACGATGGCGTTCGATTTGAGGTGTTTTACAATTTTATTTGCAAAAAGAAGATCTTCGGTCTGATTCGCATCAGGTGCTGTATTCGTCACAACTTTCAAATCTAAAGATACTTCTGTTTTATTATCATATTCTTGCACCAATACTCCATTCAGCATGCTTCTGTATTGCATTCCTTTAGCCTCGAATTTATGCAAATGCAGCAGTATTCGGTTTTTCTTCTTTTTCAAAACCTCAAGTACTTGATCGTCATATTCGGGAGCAAGTAAAACCTCAAAGAAAAGAGAATCAAGCAAATTTGCGGTTTCAACATCCACCTTGCGATTGGTGATAATAACTCCACCAAATGCCGAAACTGGGTCGCCTGCCAATGCTTTGCTGTATGCTACCGATAACACGCTATCAGTGGCTAGTCCACACGCATTGTTGTGTTTGATGATTGCAAAAGTTGGCTCTTCAAATTCAGATATCAGCCTGATGGCTGCTTCTATGTCTAACAGGTTGTTGTAAGATATTTCTTTGCCATTTAGTTGGGTGAAAACTTTTGACATATCCCCATAAAAATAACCTTTCTGGTGCGGATTCTCGCCGTACCTGAGTACCTGTTTAGGCTGGTTGCTCACTTTAAAAGTATCAAGCTTTGCTGCATCAAAATACTGATATATAGCCATATCATAAGCTGAACTCTTATTGAATGCCTGAGTAGCAAGGTAGTACCGCTGTTCAAAACTGGTAATTGCACCGCTTTCGTTCATTATACCCAACAAATAATCGTACTGCGAACTATCCGAAATAATGGCCACATCCGCATAATTTTTTGCTGCTGCTCTTATGAGCGATATTCCACCTATATCTATCTTTTCGATCACTTCAGCGTGAGAGGCACCTTGTGCGAGTGTTTGCTCAAATGGATACAAATCTACTATTACAAGATCTATGTTTTGCATATTATAGGCTTCCATATCAATTTTATCACTTTCCTCATCTCTTCTGGCAAGTATGCCACCAAAGACATTTGGATGTAGCGTTTTGACCCTACCACCCAATATGCTAGGGAATCCGGTCAAGTCTTCTACCTTTTCGGCTTCAAGACCCAAAGATTGTATAAATGAATGTGTGCCACCGGTTGATATTAGTTTAACCCCCAGTTCATTTAGTTTGAGACAAATAGCATCCAATTTATCTTTATAATAAACTGATATGAGAGCAGTTGTGATTTTTTTTGGAGTATTCATGAATTATTTTTTTTATGCAAAAATAACGCAAACTTAGAACTAATCTTCATGAAAAGATTTTTGTTTTTAAATATATGTTATAACTTAGTGATTTCAAATACATGGGCCGTGCATCGTATTTTTAAGCAAGAGTGTTTGAACAAAACATTTTCTCAAAAGTTTATTTTATTAATTGCCCAATTTCATACCGTATGATATTTTTAAATCTCCTTCGCGAAAGTTTTCTATTTGCAATTCATTCGCTCGTAGTAAATAAGCTCCGAACCATATTATCCCTACTTGGAATTACTATAGGTATATTTGCCATTATTTCAGTACTTTCCGTTATAGATGCTCTCGAGAATAGTATCCGTACCAGTATTGCATCGCTGGGCGATCGAATGGTTTATGTTCAGAAATGGCCTTGGTCTATGGGGAGCGATTATGCATGGTGGGAGTATATGAACCGTCCTCAGCCTAAGTTAGAAGAGATGGAGTTACTCAAAAAACGTTCTACCCGCATCGAAGATATTGCCCTTACTATTGAGTTCCGTAATACTGTAGTTTACAAAGATAATTATGCAGAAAACACAGCTATAGAAGGTGTTACAACCGATTACCAAAATGTTCGGAATTTTGAAATTCTGCAAGGTCGTTTCTTTTCTGAATGGGAATCTGTTTCGGGCAGAAATATGGCAGTGATTGGAGCTACTTTGGCTGAAAAACTTTTCCAAAATACCGACCCCATAGGCAAAGTAATTAAAATTGGAGGCCGAAAAACCACCATCATTGGAATAATAAAAAAACAAGGGGATGACTTTTTCGGATTCTCTATGGACAACAACATCATCATACCTATAACCTACGCCAAGCAGTTTGTTAATATTGACTCCGATGATGTAGGGCCTACTATGTGGGTAAAACCCATGGCATCTATTTCTATGGAGGAGTTTCTGGATGATTTGAAAGGGAATATGCGTAACATACGAAGGCTGAAACCTAAGGAAAAAGACGACTTTGCGCTCAATCAGACAAGTATTATATCCAATGGTTTCGATCAACTATTTATCATCATAGACATTGCAGGTATCATTATTGGCGGTTTTTCGATACTCGTAGGTGGGTTTGGTATAGCCAATATTATGTTTGTTTCGGTGAAAGAGCAAACCCGAATTATAGGTATTCAAAAAGCACTTGGCGCCAAAAAAAGTTTCATACTTCAACAATTTCTGTATGAAGCATCTATTCTGTCGCTTTTGGGTGGCATACTAGGATTATTGGCGGTTTATTTGCTCGTAATAGTTGGACGAGAAGCCACAGGTATGAATTTTACACTCAGCATATCCAATATAATCTTGGGCTTAGTTACGAGTGTATCTATAGGTGTAATAAGCGGATTTGCACCTGCTTACACAGCAAGCAGGCTCAATCCGGTTGAAGCTATGAGTTCTGTTTAATCTGCTTCATTACTTGATTTTTCAACTCCAGATTGTCTGGCACCTGCTTCAAGCATTTGGGTAAGAGCAATAAACTGGTCGCTTGAAAGGGTTTCTGGTCTTTTATCTAAATACCATTCATCTACGTTTTTTGTCAGCACTGATGATAAAGAATTACGTATCATCTTCCTGCGCTGATTGAAACTCAATTTTACTATTTTCTTAAACAAAATTTCATCGCAAGGAAGTTTGTCAACATTATTACGAGTCAATCGTATCACACCAGATTTTACTTTTGGAGGTGGGTCGAATACATGCTCGTCTACAGTAAATAAGTATTCAATATTGTAGTAAGCTTGCAGTAAAACACTTAATATTCCGTAATCCTTTTTCCCCGGCTTACTGGCTATGCGTTGTGCAACTTCTTTCTGAAACATGCCAACCACTGCACACACTTTATTATGATTTTCAAAAACATGAAATAGTATCTGACTTGAAATATTATACGGAAAATTTCCTATTACGCCATACTTTTTATTTTCATCAAAGCTATAAGTAAGGGCATCTATTTCTAAAATTTTGAGTTGCTTCTCATCATATTTGCTTCGCAAATAAGAAACTGATTCACCATCAATTTCAATTGCTTCAAAAGCTATGTCCCACTGTTTAATAATAAAATCGGTAAGGACTCCCATCCCCGGACCAATTTCAATGACCTTATCAGTTAGTTCGAGTGGCATTGCATTTACAATGCTTTCTGCTATTTGTTTATCCAACAAAAAATGCTGTCCTAAATTCTTTTTTGGTCTAACTCTCATATTATGCTTTATATTTTTCTTCTTTTAATTTCCTTTTCATTGCCAAAGTTTGTTTCTCGGCATTTTCCTTCACCTTCCATTGCTGAATTTTTACATATTGCTTTATTATTTCCAATGCTTCAACCAATAAATTTCCAATTTGCGTATTCATTTCTTCGCTTATTTCGTTTACTGCTTTCTCCATAAATTGTGCGGTAAAATGCTCGTATTTAGCAGTATTTTCGTGCTTTTTCAGGTCTGAAATAACCTGTATCAATACATTCGTAACAATCTCAGTAATAATTTTTTGTAGTTTCGACTCCAGAACTCCACCTACAATTGGAACTTTCACTATCTGGTTAAACTCACTGCTTTGCTTTGTTGCATCATCAATATTTTGAGCTACATATTCGCGTATATTTTGTTCATAGTTATCAGAAATTTCGTGTATACTAATCTGAATATTTTTGATTATTGCTTTTGCAATTAAATCTTTTTGAGGATATAGCACTTTTTCAATTATCTGGTGCAATACTGGCGACCCAGTGCTTAATTCAGATTGAATTCCTTCGATCACATTTACAACCACCCTGTCAGATACCTCTTCTATGAGTATTGACCAATACTTATTTACAACCCTGTAAAAATAATTTCTTGTAAAATCAAATATCCTGAGTTTATGTAATCTATAGGAAAGTGTTAAAACTCGAAGCCATATAATCCACCAACCAAAGACTGATGGAAAACAATTCAATGTTTCATACCATTTCAAGATGGGGTAAAAAAACCAACGATGATATATTTTGTGCTTAATAGCATAAATCCACTTATAAAAGAACTCAACAGAAAAAATACCAATAAATACAAAGTCGATAAATACAAAATTCTTGTCGACCCAGCCATAACTAACCATAAGAATAGGTAGCCAATCATTTAAAAAATGAACAATAATTCCTACCTTTAACACCAAATGGAAGATAAACCAAATCAAATTGACGATAAGTACAAAAGCAATAGCAAACTGTAAAATAAGTTCAGTCCCACTAATTCCATTTTTTGTAAAAGTATCTGTTTGATTATTTTTTTCGGTATTCATCTAAAATAAACTTACATTTAAAATGTTTATAGAGTTATCGTATAAACTCTAAAATTAACTTACATATTTGAATAAACAATTCAATGACAAAATTTCATGCAAATAAACTCAGAATACAGCTATTGAAACCTTTGCCTGGTATGGCTGCTCACCAGGAATTGATGCCTGCTATGAGAATGAAGCAATTTGAAGGATTTGATACATCAAATCTAAGAGAAAGTGCAGTAATGCTTATTATTGAAAATTCTGAATCGAACCCACAAATAATTTTTCAAAAAAGAGTAAAAGACGATACCCCGCATAGTGGACAAGTGAGTTTTCCGGGTGGTAAACAAGATCCTGAAGACGCAAATCTCTTACAAACAGCCCTGCGCGAATGTTATGAAGAAATAAATATATCAACTGAAGAACTGACCATATTAGGTTCATTATCGTCTCTAATCATCCCCGTAAGTGGGTTCAGAGTACATGTTTTTGTAGCACATAGCCCAACTACACTTAATACGATTGCCAATGCTGAAGAAGTTGATTATTTATTCAGTGTACCTATCAATTTTCTGCTCCAACCAGAATCAAGGCATATGATTAAAATATCGGCACGCGGCACCGAATTTACAGCGCCTTGCTTTAGATATAACAATGAAATTATTTGGGGGGCAACAGCAATGATCTTGAACGAATTTATAAAAGTTTACAAGTCAATCATAGAACAACCATGAAACCCCAAATTTCAATCTAGCACTTTCTACCGGATAGTTTGGGAGATAAAACACTTTATTTTGAGTAAAAATGGAAGTAAGATTGGTATACTTTACAAAAATTCTTGCTCGGCGAATTCTTCCATTAACAAATACATCTACTATCGGTCTGTTTCCTGTGACAAATTCATTCTGATTGTAAAAAATCATGCCGGCTGGATTATAGTTTAGTGGTTTAAATTCTGAAGTATAATATACATCAGCTCCTAGTTGCAAGGTCAATACTTTCTTTATTGCTACAAAATTCAGGTATGTTGAATTATAAATCGCTAAATTTGGTAAATGCAACAATGAATTATTGAAATTCTGGTATTCAATTCGTAATCTGTTTCTAAGTATTCCCAGATGTATTGTTGTATTGTATCCAAGGTAGAGAACTTGAATTGGATCGTTTGTTTGGTGTATATTTAAATCTGAGCCAAAATAGGTATAACCTTCAATATTCTCTATACCAATACTTAAATTCTGACGGTATTTAGGATATCTAAGTGTCAGTTCTATACCACGTTTAGCCACTTTTTCAAGATTATTTTCCCATTTTACTCTGTTGCCATAGAAATTAGATTCCCAGAACGAAGGAGTTTCCAATTTTGCAAATGCATTGAGATTAAGAAACAAAGTATCTTTTTTCCCAAAAGGTACCTTCGTTTCAACTCTCAAATTATTCTCCAAATCTCCTTTGTTATATCCATTTAAACCTAACTTATAGGCGTATTTCCAGTTGAAGTATTGCCAACTTTCATTGAAAGCAGCAGCTTGTATAGCAAAATTATTAAACTCTGAATTATTATCCAGTATCAACATTTCTTTGAAATTATAAATCTCATTTTTGCTATACTCTGCATTGAGCGAAAACCCTGTTTTTAAGAAATCGAAAGTCTTATCATTCAATTTTACCCCTATCATAAAACCATAATGCACGATTGGTGATTCCATTGTTAGGATCTTCATCACTGTAAATTCGTGTATTCTGAGTAAGTGAAATGCTATTTGAAAAAGATAGCATGGGATATTTAACCCTTTGCTCCGAAATTGAATCACCAGACTTGATTATCTCATTCTTCTCACCCTCTATATAATATGCATGCTTAATACCATAAGTATAATTTTTGACCATATTAAATACATTCTCAAGTTGGACCGGAATCTGAGAATCATTAGGATCATAATTATCCACAATTCCACCATTTTCCTCGATATCAAACTTATTTCTAGTAGTATAGATTATGAATTTATAATTATTACCGACATAAGACAAATTAACAAGGGCAGTTCCGGTTTTTGCTTTTTGATTACTATACTCTCCAGTAGAAATAATATAACGACCCAAGAGGGTAAAATTCCATTTTGCTCCAAAATTACGAGTATGCAATATGCCAATGTTATTTTCTTCTAATCTTTTAGGTGTAGTATAAAGTTGCAAGTTTGTAAAAGGTTTGTTTGCATCATAGAAAGTTAAATCGGAAGGCGTATACCTATACTGTTCAAAAGAACGTGAAAAAATAAAAGGGTCATTATTCTCGATAAAGCGATAAATATTAGACCTAACAGGTAACCCAATATTTCCGAGAAATAAATTTGAAATACTACGATTTGTAACCGTATTCACGGTCTGAAAGTTATTAAAAGAAGTATCTACTCCTATTTTCATAGTAGTAAGAAACTCATCGGAAATTCTTAAACGGTATACTTGAAGTCGAATAGTATCAGATTGGGCCGAAATAAAAAATGGCGCAACAAGAATGTAAAACAGTATAGCTATTTTCTTCATAAGATGATTTAGCAATATTCAGTGCGCAAATATAAAAAAAAAGACCTCTATGTAGAGGTCTCTCAAATTATAAATTTTAAAAAAGGATGGCGACGACCTACTCTCCCGCGAATGCAGTACCATCGGCGCTAATGGGCTTAACTTCTCTGTTCGGAATGGGAAGAGGTGGAACCCCACTGCTATAGTCACCTTAGATTCTTGGTCCTTTCGAACCCAATACGGTTGACACACTGTAAGAAATATTCATCAAAAAAGTATACAAAGTTTTCGGGTAATTAGTACTACTCGGCTTTGACATCACTGTCTTTACACCTGTAGCCTATCAACGTAGTAGTCTTCTACGACCCTGTGTGGAAATCTTATCTCGAAGGGAGCTTCGCGCTTAGATGCTTTCAGCGCTTATCTCTTCCAGACATAGCTACTCAGCGGTGCACCTGGCGGCACAACTGATACACCAGTGGTCTGTCCAACTCGGTCCTCTCGTACTAGAGTCAGGTCTTCTCAAATTTCCTACGCCCACAACAGATAGGGACCGAACTGTCTCACGACGTTCTGAACCCAGCTCGCGTGCCACTTTAATGGGCGAA
>JAIFMY010000200.1 GCA_020048155.1 Bacteroidota bacterium | reverse complement strand
ATAAGCCTACCGGATTTAGTTATCAAACTAAACCTGGATATTTACCCAAGCAGCGAAGTTGCTATATGACTCACACTAATTCTGAGGTACATGAGATTTTAAAAACTGGTTTCGTTGATAGTCCTTTATTCAATGGTATCATACAGGGCGTTGGTCCTCGTTACTGCCCGAGTATCGAGGATAAAGTAGTTACTTTTGCCGATAAGGACAGACACCTGCTGTTTCTGGAACCTGAGGGTTGGAATACTAATGAGTATTATATAAATGGGTTTAGTTCCAGTTTGCCTCTTGAAATTCAGTATAAAGCATTGCGAAACATAAGGGGGCTAGAGGATGCCGTAATTTTTCGTCCTGGATATGCTATAGAATATGATTTCTTCTATCCAACGCAACTTAAGGCTACACTAGAAACTAAGCTCTACGAAAATTTGTTTTTTGCTGGTCAGATAAATGGTACTACTGGTTATGAAGAAGCCGCTGCTCAAGGTATAATTGCCGGTATAAACGCTCATCAGCGGGCATTCCACTTATCAGAATTTACCCTAGGTCGTCATGAAGCATATATTGGTGTTCTAATAGACGATCTTATAACCAAAGATGTTACTGAACCTTATAGAATGTTTACGAGCAGAGCTGAGTATCGCATATTATTGAGGCAGGACAATGCAGATGTTAGATTAACCGAACGCTCTCATGATATTGGATTGGCTAGCCTCGAACGCGTTCTTGCCGCACAATCCAAAATGCACATAGCTAAAAAGATTTATGACCTTTGTGAAAGTACGAGTGCAGTACCTGCTGATTTCAATCCAATACTGGAATTTAAGGAAATTCCTTTATTAGACCAAAAGACCAGATTATCTAAATTGATACTTCGTCCACAAATTGGCTTAACAGATTTTATAGATGCGGGTTATATTGACAAGAGTATATTCGAAAACAATATAAATTTTGACGAAATAGTTCTTTACGCTGAGATTGAAGCTAAATACGCTGGTTACATCGAACGCGAAAAGATAATTGCGGATAAGTTGTTTAGACTTGAAAATGTGAAATTGAATCCTGATTTCGATTATAATTCGTTACAGAATCTTACTATAGAGGCACGTCAGAAACTTACAAAGTTTAAACCTACTACCATTGGTCAAGCTTTACGAATCAATGGGGTGAGTCCTAGCGATGTGAATGTACTTCTTGTATACATGGGTCGGTAAAATTGTTCCACGTGGAACAATTTTACTGTTTATTTTTTAAGTCTTAGATGTTTTATTTTTAAAATAAATGTTCCACGTGGAACATATGTATATGGAAATAATAGGGAAGATAGTAGATCCAGTCATGCGCCGTATTTACGGCGCGAAAATTATAATCAATAATGGTATTATAGAGCATATATTGCCTTACCAAGGTGATACTAATTTCTATATTATGCCTGGTTTTGTTGATGCACATGTGCATATTGAAAGCTCTATGCTTACACCCCAGCGTTTTTCAGAATTGGCTATTGTGCAAGGAACAGTGGCTGTAGTTTCAGATCCGCACGAAATAGCCAATGTACTTGGTGTAAATGGGGTAGATTTCATGATTGAAAATGCTAAATTAGCAAAACTCAAAGTTTTTTTTGGAGCACCGTCTTGTGTTCCGGCTACGAGTTTCGAAACCTCTGGTGCTAAAATCTTGGCTTCCGATATCTCTAAAATGTTTGAGGAAAACAAAGTATGGTATCTGAGTGAAATGATGAATTATCCCGGTGTTATATTCAACGACCCTGAGGTAATGGAAAAAATGGCTATAGCTAAGAAATTCAATAAGCCCATAGATGGACATGCACCTGCACTCGATGATGAATCTATAGTGAAGTATGCCGCTGCCGGTATTACTACCGACCATGAGTGTATAAGCCTGCATGAGGCTCTGGTGAAAATAGACAATGGTATGAAAATACTAATAAGAGAGGGTAGTGCTGCTAAAAATTTTGATACTTTAGCATCACTTATTCATTCGAATCCTTCAGATTGCATGTTTTGCACTGACGATTGTCACCCTGATAATCTAATCGATGGGCATATCAATTTGCTCTTTAAGCGAGCTTTGAAATTAGGATATTCTGTATTTGATATTTTGCAAGTTTCTGTTCTGAATGCCATACATCACTATAATATACCAGTAGGATATTTACAATGCGGGCAGCCTGCCGATTTTATAATTGTTGATAATCTTGCCGATTTAAATGTACTTCAAACATATATAAAAGGCGAAAAAGTATTTGATCGCAGCCTGGTTTTATCTCAACCCATATATGAAGTAAATAAGTATAATGTATTCTATAAAAACGAGTTGAATATATCGAAATTGGAAGTTAAAACAGATATGAATCCAGTGCGGGTTATAGATGTGATCGATGGGGAGTTGTATACAAAGTCTTTTGCTTTCACACTTCCTGTAGTACAAAATAGAATACAATCTAGTTTAGAACATGATATTATTAAAATTATTAATCTGAACAGGTACTATGTATCTGATCCCGTAATAGGATTTATTCATAATTTTGGTTTAAAAAAAGGTGCTATTGCCTCTACCATTGCTCATGATAGCCACAACATAATAGCCGTAGGTGCCAACGATGCTGATTTGCTTATTGTTCTTGAAGAAATGCAACGCCTCGAGGGTGGTGTAGTTGTATACGATGGTACATCATTGCACAGTATATCGCTTGAGATAGCTGGCCTTATTACCGCTGGGAACCCTTACGTTTTATCTGAACAATACCGCCATCTCAATAGTATTATAGCTACCATGGGATGTAAATTGCATGCTCCACTTATGACTCTTTCATTCATGGCTCTTCTTGTGATTCCCGAACTTAAGATTGGGGATAAAGGATTGTTTGATGGACAAACTTTTTCTTTGGTTTCCTTAAGAAGTGTATGAGTTTATTCGAGCAGTTAAAAGAACAATCACTTTCTCTTCCTGAGATGCCAGGTATATACCAGTATTTGGACGACTCAGGTACAATCATTTATATTGGAAAGGCAAAAAATTTACGAAAGCGGGTTTATTCGTATTTTTCCAAAACTCAGGATAATTCCAAAACCCAAATATTGGTGCGTAAAATTGTAGAAATACGCCATACGGTTGTCGATACAGAACAGGACGCATTGCTGCTCGAAAATAATTTGATAAAGAGATACAGACCGCGGTACAATATCTTATTGAAAGATGATAAAACATACCCATGGATTCGTATCACTAATGAGCCTTTTCCTCGGGTATTTAGTACACGGCGCATAGTGCGAGATGGTTCAAAATATTATGGACCTTATACAAGTATCAGGTTAGTCTACTCACTAATAGAGCTGATACATCAGCTATTTCCTTTGCGTAATTGTAATCTGAATCTCTCGCAAGTACACATACAAACTAGTAAGTATAAGCCTTGTTTGCAATTTCACCTCAAAAAATGTAATGCACCTTGTATTGCCAATGAGGAAAGCCGTGATTATGATACATATATTGATTCAATTAATAAAATACTTAAGGGTAATATATACCAGGTCATACATTACCTCAAAGATTTAATGAACCAGTATTCTGAAGATTTAAAATTTGAGTTAGCTGCTGATATTAAGGAGAAGCTTATATTGCTAGAAAGTTATCAAAGTAAATCTACTGTAGTGAGCTCTCAGATAAATAATGTTGAAGTTTTTGGATTTAATAATGATGTGAATAGCTGTTTTGTGAATTATCTACGGGTTGTGGATGGCCGAATTATAACTACCCACACTGTAGAAATAAAGAAAAAACTTGACGAAGATATACAGTCCATTCTTGAGTTTGCCATCATAGATTTTAGAGACAGATATCAAAGCAATTGTTCAGAAATCATCTTGGGAATAGATTTGGAAATACCTTTGCAAGGGGTGAAAATTGTTTTACCAAAAACTGGTGATAAGAAGAAGCTTCTCGAATTGTCGGAAAGAAATGCTCTTTACTATAAGCAAGAAGTATTTAAACGCCATGAAAAGCACGATCCTGAGCAGCATTTGGTACGTATTCTTACTACTATGCGCAATGAGCTTCGACTTAGTACCGAACCTATTCACATAGAGTGTTTTGATAATTCTAACCTGCAAGGCACAAATCCGGTATCTTCTTGTGTGGTTTTCAGAAACCTGAAACCATCACGTAAGGAATACAGACATTACAATGTTAAAACTGTTGACGGTCCGAATGATTTTGCTACTATGCATGAAGTGATAACCCGCCGTTACAAACGCCTATTAGAAGAGGGTAGTGCAATGCCACAGCTTATAGTTGTAGATGGAGGTAAAGGACAGTTGTCGTATGCAGTTGATGCACTCCAACAATTGGGGATATATGGCAAAGTTGCCATTATTGGTATTGCCAAAAGGCTCGAGGAAATATATTTCCCTGAGGATTCAATTCCATTATACCTTTCCAAAAATTCGGAAGGATTGAAAGTGATTCAGCACGCTCGCAATGAAGCTCACCGCTTTGGCATTACTTTTCATAGATTGAAACGTAGCAAGAATGCCTTTTCAAATGAGTTTACACAAATAAAGGGCATTGGCAACAGGACCACTGAACTACTATATAAGGAATTTAAGACGATGGCTAATATCAAATCTGCAGATATAAGTGCTTTGGCAAATATTATAGGAATGGATAAAGCTCGCAAAATGTACGCTTATCTGCATTCATGATCTATCAAGCTGGGTGAAGATTTACTAATCAATTTTTATCGAAATATACATCGCGTGGTATTTTTTGCGAATTTACCTTTTTGAGTATCTCTTTAATTGGGTTTGAAAGTACTCCATATTTATTAACGAATCTGGCCGCCATCTGATCGTCGCCATGATTAAACAAAACTTTTGTCTCCCGATCAAGATACTCAATGGCTTCCATTATTGAATTTTTGTTTACTATAATTGAATTATTTTCAATATCGTAACTAAACCCGCCTTTTGATAGAATGAAATTTAGTTCCACGAGTAAAGCCATAGATTGTTCATTGCTAAGACTGAACCGTATATTTCTGATAACGTCGGCAATATAGATTGAATACAGTTTATATAATTCCTGTTGCGAAAGTAGTTCATCTTTATAAAGTTTTTCCATGTACTTGAGTGTTGAAATATCTGAACGCATGCTATACATGATATTGTAGTATTCTTTTAAAGTGCCTGTTTGATTATCGATACTTCTGCTCGATTTGTAAAATTCTGAAGCAGCTACCAGCTCATATGTAAGATTGTAGAGCATAAACATTTCAAAACTATCATCAATTTTTGTACCTGTAGTATTGAGTGTATTATGTATTGGTATAAGTATTTTGTTGAATTTTGTGTACATGATGTTTTTAAATAACAATACTTTACTGCCATTTACTTTGAGCGACGATTCATTGGGCGGCATATAAAGTGATATCATTTTAGAACCGGCATTCAATTGCCCTTTAAAAAAAAGTGCATCATATATGCCTATCCTGTCTTCAGAAATAAATTTCTCATCAAATTGCTTTTCTTTGTAGAAGTATGAAAGCAAACTGCGAAAACGCTGCTGAGTACGTACTCGTTTTGTCATGAACGAATTATCACGTATAAGCAGAAACGACGTGATCGCAAGTTTTTTTCTAAGAAAACCGTCCTCTCCTTCGGTGAAAGAACCAATGTAAAATTCTATTGGATTTACAGTTTGAAATGTATATATACTATCAGCTTTAATATTGAAAAATATATTTTTGTTTGTATATATTTCATTCAAATAAGAATTTAGCAAATATTGTTCTGATATTAAGCTGGCTAAACGTGTGTGATATAGGATAGAATCAATTTCACGTTTAAATAAATCAGCATATTGAATGCTTATAAGGTTTCCCTCTTTGTTGCGACGTAATGCAGTAAATGGGCTTTCTTTTGTAGAATCTGAGAATTGTAAGAACTCAGGAAAAGTGATATCTGAGGGATAAAGATTTGCACCAAATGCTTTGTACCTGCTACCCGGGGTTATAGGTTCGTTGTTTCTGAATCTGTCATACGGTCCGTAATGCAATTTGCAAAAAGCAATATGATTGCTATCCACCTGCTGTGCAAATAACTCTGCCGGATTTCCGTAAGATTGAATCCAGAAAATACTATCTACCCAATCACCCACTTTCGTTAGATGGTATATTAGGTCCGAAACTCTTCCAGTGCCAGAAGCTAATTCCGGAATTTCTATCGGCGCAAATTCCTTGATTTTATCGGTAAGTGATGCTGAATCGACAAAAGGTTCAGTCATATCCTGGTTGGATTGATTGTCTGAGCGACCGCCACATCCAACTAATACCAAAAATGAGATACTAATCCCGCTAAAGAGGTTTACTAATTTTCTCATATAATGATTTAAATATTAGCAATTTATACTAGAATGACTGAATTTTATTGCATTCAATACTTAAACAAAAATATAAATTCTGCATTAGATTCGAAGATGTTTCAATAATTAATTGCATAGTAACATTTATCTGCTTAATTTTGCACCGGGAATTCGATCCAATTTATGCTAAAGGTTCTATTCTTAGAGACGGGAGTTTTGAAAATTTCAGATTTCATCAGTTTGATGATAACACACCAGGTTTGTTTCATCCAAGAGGGATTGAGTAAAGATTTGATTGTCATATTAGCACTTTTTCTGGTTAGTTTATATGCTGTATTTAAGTTGTTTTACTCCAATTACCTCAACCTTTTGTATAAAAGCTCTTATAATTATGGTTTATCTTACGAGATGTTTTTAGAAACCTCGAGTATTCCGTTTCGCATCAAATCTGCTGTACTTTACTTAGGTGTTTTGGCAGTTAGCAGTTATACTGTAAGTGCGATTTATTATGCGTTTCTTTTAGTACCCGACAGCACCTTTGTTTGGCAAGTGCTTCAAATATCAGCAGCCATATCTGTTTGGCTTATATCACGTATGGCTTTACTCAAATTTCTAGGTTATGTAGGTGAAACCGAAAGTTTATTCAATGAATATAACCATAGCTTTTTCAATAACTTTAGAATTATTGCATTGCCATATACGGCTATTTTTATCATATTGGTTTTTGGGAATCAATTGGTGAAACCTATTGCATTTTATCTTGGTTTGTTTTTGGCAGGCGCAATCATGCTGCATACCTGGTACCGAGGCATTCTTATCGCACGAAAATTTCATGTTGAAATTACCTATAAACTTCTGTTTTTTTTAAGTTTTGAAATCATGCCTATTGCTTTGTTAGTCAGCATAATTTATAGTTTTATATAGCTCAAATGAATTAGTTATTAACCATTAACACTTTTAGCTTTGAAAATCAAAAAAATACTCGTATCTCAGCCTGAACCAAAAGACGGTAAATCGCCTTACATTGAATTGGCTGAGAAGAATGGTTTTCTGGTTGAATTCCGCCCCTTTATAAAAGTTGAAGGAGTTCCCTCTAAAGAGTTTCGCAAACAAAAAGTAAATATCAATGATTTTTCTGCCGTTATTTTTAACAGCAAGGTAGCCATCGACCATTTTTTTCGCATAGTTAATGACTTGAAAATTGCCGTTCCAGAAACCATGAAATACTTTTGTATTTCAGAATCAGTTGCGCTTTATTTGCAAAAATACATCGTATATCGAAAACGTAAGATATTCTATGCTAATAATGTAATGGACGAGCTGATTGTCTTGCTAGCCAAACATAAGAGCGATAAATTCTTGGTACCGGTTTCCGATATTCATAACGACGATATTCCAAACAGAATGGTAAAAGCTAAGCTTGAATATGGTAAGGCTGTCATGTACCGAACAGTTAGCTCTGATTTGTCTGATATCAATCAGGAGGAGTATGATATGTTTATTTTCTTTAGCCCTGAAGGTATAAAATCATTGTTTCATAATTTCCCAAACTTCGAGCAAAAGGACATAAAAATTGGTAGTTTTGGCTTGAGTACTGCCCAGGCAGTAAAAGATGCCGGACTCAGACTCGATATTCAGGCACCGCTTCCACACCTGCCAAGCATGGCCTCAGCCTTGGAGCATTTTATAAAAGATGCGCCCAAAAGTAACCGGAAATAATTGATAATACTAAGTGAAAGCTTCCTTCGGAAAAAGATATAAGATCAAACTTCGGAATGAAATTGAAATTACTTTTAATGAAGGAAGTTTTTTTATTGCATATCCTTTCAAAGTTTTTTTTGTAATTAACCCTACCCAAATGTTAGCTGGTAGCAGCATTGCTCTCAGTGTGGCAAAGCGTAGGTTGAAATTGGCTGTAGATAGAAATCGTGTCAAACGGCTGATGCGAGAGGCCTACAGAACACAGAATGTACTTCTTAATAATGCATGTGAAATTCATAAATGCAATGTAAAAATTGTATTCGTATATATTGGCGACGGTGTATTACCACCTAAAGCCATAGATAAAGGGATGAAGAAAGCCCTTACAGAAATTGGCAACCGCTTGCAAGCGTAATATTTTTTATTGAAAGCTATTTTCTTTCATAGCTTGGCTTTAATTTTGCAATTCAATCTTTAAAACACTCTTTATGCCCCGTTTTACCAAACTTTCTAAGAAGCTCAGTATTCTTATTGTGACCTTAAGTGTAACTTTAGGTATATTGTCATTTAGTATTGACAATGATGATTTTGAAATCATCAAGAATATGGATATCTATTACTCATTATTCAAAGAAATTAATTTGACCTATGTCGAAAAAACCGACCCGGGTGAACTAATCAAAACCAGCATCGACGAAATGTTGAAATCGCTCGATCCCTATACTGTGTACTATCCTGAATCTGATATGGAAGAATTTATGTTTCTTACTACTGGTCAGTACGGTGGTATTGGTGCACTTATTTTGCAAAAAGGCACCAAATTTATTATTGTTGAGCCTTATAAAGGGTATCCTGCCGAACGGGCAGGGCTACGTGCTGGCGATGAAATATTGGAGATTCAGGGCAAAAGTTTGAAAACTGCCAATTTGGATGATATCAGTACTTATCTGAAAGGTGCTCCACAAAGTGCGATTCGATTGAAAGTAAAACGCTATGGTATAAGCCAACCTTTTGATGTTGTCTTGGCTCGTGAAGTTATAAAAATGAAAACAGTGCCCTATTACGGTGTTATATCGGACAAAATTGGATATATAAGTCTTACTGGCTTTACTGATGACGCAAGCAAAGAAGTATTTAATGCCTATAAGGAACTTACTAAAGATGGTCCTCTTAACGGTTTGGTGTTCGACTTGCGCGACAATCCGGGAGGTTTGGTAATAGAGGCTGTCAATATTGTAAATTTCTTTGTAAATAAAGGCCAATTGATTGTAAGCACCCGCGGGAAAAATAGTGAATCGAATCGACAAATATTTGCTATGAATATTCCCATTGCTCCCGATTTGCCTTTAGTAGTGCTTGTCAACAGTGGTTCTGCTTCAGCTTCTGAAATTGTTGCGGGGGCGTTACAAGATTTGGATAGGGCTGTAGTTATGGGTTCACGAACTTTTGGTAAAGGGCTTGTACAGGTCACCAAGCCGCTTAGTTACAATTCCAGACTGAAAGTCACTACTGCTAAATATTATATTCCTAGCGGAAGATGTATTCAAGCACTTGATTATGCTCATCGCAATCCGGATGGCAGTGTTAAAAAAATTGCCGATAGCTTGGTAACTACCTTTAAAACTAAATCCGGACGATTGGTTCGCGATGGTGCCGGTATTGAGCCGGATTATTCAATAAACAATGCCGGTGAGAATAACTTGGTTCAGCAGCTTGTATATCAGAATATTATTTTTGATTTTGCAACTAAGTATGCTTTTGAAAATACCTCAATTGCAAAAGCCGATGAGTTCAAAATTTCTGATGTTGAATTTGGGTCATTTATACAGTATGCACGTGATAATAATTTTATGTATAAAACACGTACTGAAATCTTGTTTGATTCCCTCATACAAGTTGCGTCAGTTGAAAAAATAGATGTGAAAGATAATACTGGTCTGAAAGAAATACAAACCAGCCTGAACGAGAATAAGGCCAAAGAATTGAAGGAAGCCGAACCCTACATACGTGAAATGTTGCAACAAGAAATTGTGAGTAGATTTTACTTTCAGAAAGGCAGAATTGAATATTTGTTGAAGCACGATGTGTTAATAAAAGATGCTATTGAAATCTTGAATGATAAAACACGTTACAAAACATTTCTCACTGCTAAGTAAGTTTTAAAAAAATATTATATGGTTGTTTAACAATAAAAAAGAAGGCGCAGCCTTCTTTTTTAGTTTAATCAAATTCGCTACATTTTGCATAAGAGTTTTCATAAAGGAGTACTGATTAAATATTCGGTTATAAATCTTGGCACGCTTTCTGTTATATAGACCAAAATGATATTTGAATACTTCAGTAAAATATTTTATAGGTAAGAATATGAATATATTAAGTACTTACTTGTAAATTGTAAAAAATATACATTTACTTAAAAAAAAACTTTAAGTACTTGCATTTTACTAAAAATATTCATATATTGCACTTAAAATATAGCTTAATGGAGCTATTATGGATTTGATTGAATTACAATAAGATATATCTCACTCGAGGTGAAAAATGGTTCGTGGGGGACTTGTCATTGCGAGCTTCAGCGAAGCTGAAACGTCAGAAATTCCTGAAGCTTTGCAATGACTCAATTTAAATGTCCTACTCACTGGAAGATTTGGTTCGTGGGGAACATGCATTGTATTGAGAGGCGCACACAAATTGTAACTGAAATGTCGGTACAAGAGCTCCTCTCAAGCAATGAAAAAAGCAGGTTTTTTGACCTGCTTTTTTTTTGGAAAAACTGAGAATAGAAGTACAGTAATATTATCTTTACATGATTGGCTTTATCCACCTGCAAATTGTGGTATCAAGTAAATATTAGATTCTGCTCCTATAATTTTCCTATTGTCAGTTACTTCACCATCTATACTTATAGCGTATTGTATTTTATCAAGAATCGGATATTTGATACTTAATTGTTTACGCAATATGCCCGTATCTGACGGAAGTTCCATTTGAATGATTTCTGATTCTGCTATCTCAGAAATTATGCCCAGACATTTAATTTTCACTGTTGTTTCTTTCATACACATACAATCTTTTATAAGTAGTTAAGTGCTTTGGTATATTCTGCGGGGGAATTCATATTAAGAAATAGTTTTTCTGTATCCTCAGCCGAAATTTCCGGAACATAATACTTTACATCCATCTGCTGCAATATTCTGTATATTGAATATTTCTCGTGTATTATATGGTTGTGGAGTATTGATTGAAATGTTTTTGGGTAGATTCCCAAAGTTGGAAAAATGATGTAATCGGGCGATTTTAATACCAAAGGCCTGCCGTCAAATTCATTTAGCATAAGTTCTAGAATACAAAAATTGAAAAATGGTGTATCACAACTAATAATTGACATATAGTCCTGTTTTGTAGTATTTAGCAGTGCTTCTATTCCTGCGATAGGTCCACAATCGGGAAAATTGTCTGGAATCACAGGACGGCCCAAAAAATCGTATTCAGTAGTATTTGCGCTCAATAATATTTCGGTTTCCGGATGGGATAAATTCTGAATAAGAAATTCAATGATTGTATTACCTCCAAAGGGAAGCAAAGCTTTGTTCTGTCCCATTCTTTTGCTTTGCCCACCTGTGAGTATGCCTACATCATTTTTTTGATTTAAAGAGCGCATTTTAATGGGCTTCTAGCCAGTTTTTTCCCGTACCTGTTTCTACCTTTAATTGTACTTGCAATTTTACGGCGTTTTCCATTTCATGTGTGATGATTGCACGTATGGTTTCAACTTTATCATGAGGAACATCAAATACCAATTCATCATGTACTTGCAATATCATTTGGCAGTTGGGGTATTCATTTTTAAGCTTTTGATGAATTTTTATCATCGCTATTTTTATGATATCGGCTGCCGAGCCTTGTATAGGAGCATTTATGGCGTTGCGCTCTGCTATGCCTTTTAGCATCGTGTTGTTTGTCGAAATATCCGGAAGGTAACGTTTCCGACCCATGATTGTATATACACATTGAGTTTGGCTGGCAGTTTGTATACAATTGTTCATGTACTCTTTTACTTTTGGATAGCTGGTGAAATAGTTATCAATCAGATTTTTTGCTTCAGTGCGCGAAATGTTTAGATTTTCCGCTAAACCAAAAGATGAAATACCGTAAATGATACCAAAATTGGCCGATTTGGCCTGGCTACGCATTTCACGAGTTACCTCGGTAGTAGCCACATTGTTTATGCGGGCTGCTGTAGCTGTATGTATGTCGGTGCCCTCGCGAAAGGCTTCGAGCATCGCTTCATCGTTGCTTAGGTGTGCCATGATGCGGAGTTCTATTTGCGAATAGTCGGCACTCAACAACACGCGATTGGGAGCAGATGGTACAAATGCTTTTCGTATTTCACGCCCTTCCTCAGTTTTTATTGGTATGTTTTGCAGGTTGGGGTTTGTGCTGCTTAGTCTTCCGGTAGATGCCACTGCTTGGTTGAACGAAGTATGAATACGACCGGTGCGCGAGTTTTCCATGAGTGGTAAGGATTCTACATACGTGTTTAATAACTTACTAAAGCTTCGGTATTGAAGTATAAATTCAAATATTGGGTGAGCATTTTTGAGCTTTAGTAAGTCTGCCTCGCTAGTAGAATATTGGTTAGTTTTTGTCTTCTTTGGAGCTGGAGTTATTTTCATATGATCAAACAGAATTTCCCCCAATTGCTTGGGTGAACCTATATTGAAAGAAGTTCCTGCCATCTTATAAATTTCTGTTTCTATGCCAATAAGTTTGTTCCTAAGCAAATCAGCAATTTCTTTCAATGCTGATTTGTCTATACTTACGCCGGTACGTTCCATGTCAGCAAGCACATATATGAGAGGTGCTTCAATGCTTTTATACAATTCGAGTAATTGCTGTTCCTCAAGCATTTTTTTGAAAATTAGACCTAATTGCCAGGTAATGTCGGCATCTTCACCTGCGTATTCTGCAATTACGTTTACAGGCACAAATCGCATGTTGTTTTGCTTGCTGCCTTTCGCGCCAATGAGTTCTTCAATACTCACAGGTTTGTAGTTGAGGTAGCGAACCGACATGTCGTCCATGTTGTGCCTGCTATCGGGGTCTATCAGATAATGGGCTATCATGGTATCGAAAAGCGGACCTTTTACCTCTATCTGATAATTTTTTAGAACCTGAATATCGAATTTGCAATTTTGCCCAATTTTTTCAATCCCTTCATTTTCGAAAACGGGTTTTAGTTTGTTTGTAATTTTCTGAGCATCTTCTCTGAGGGCAGGAATGGGAATGTATGAAGCAGTGCCAGATTCTGTGCTGAAAGAAATACCTACGAGTTCTGCTTTTATGGTATCCAAATCTGTGGTTTCAGTATCGAAACAAATGCTGCTGAACTGCATAAGTTTGGCAACCAATTCGTCTACCTGTTCTGCTTGTATGATTTTATATTGGTGAGGACGCGTTTTGATGGTTTCATATATTTCTTCTTTTTTCTCCACCACGGTCTCTGACATGCTTTCGCCAAACAAATTTTGCTGAACAGCTATTTCCTTTTTAGGCCCATCGATGAGTTTTTGAGCCAATGTTCGAAATTCCAGCTCGATGAATAGGTCTCGTAGCGCTTCTTCATTATAAGGTCGCATGGCATATTCATCAAAACTAACCTCCATGTCTATGTCTGTAACTATGGTGGCCAGTTTGTAGGAAAGAAGAACATTATCCCGGCTTTGCACCAACTTTTCGGCCATTTTGGGTTTTAACTTATCTAAATTTTGATACAAGTTTTCAACGGTTTCAAATTCGTCGATGAGTTTTTTCGCAGTTACCTCGCCCACACCCATGGCTCCTGGTATATTGTCGGCACTGTCGCCCATGAGTGCAAGCAAATCTATTATCTGCAATGCATCTTTTACCCCATATTCCTGTTCAATGCTATCTATATTGAATTTTTGTATGTCTTTTTCACTTTTGCGAGGTTTGAACATGTATATATTCGGACTCAGGAGCTGCGCATAATCTTTATCGGGAGTTACCATATATACTTCCAACCCGTGTTGCTCTGCTTTTTTGGCTAAGGTTCCTATTACATCATCAGCTTCGTAATTCTGAACTTCTACCACAGGTATATTCATGGCAGTCAACAGGCTTTTTATATATGGTACCGATTGTATAATTTCTGGAGGAGTTTCCTTTCTGTTTGCTTTGTAAGCCGGAAAAATTTCTGAGCGAAAGGAGCCACCGGGCGGATCGAATACGACGGCTAGTTTTTCGGGCTTTTCAGTACGTATTATTTCTTCCATTGTATTGGTGAAACCCAATATGGCTGAGGTATTCAGGCCTTTTGAGCTGAACCTTGGATTTTTGATAAATGCATAATATGCTCTGAAAATAAGCGCATAGGCATCTATCAAGTAAAGACGTTCTTTGTTCATGGAGTATGCTGGTTAGTATGTATCCGGATTGTCTTGGGCGAACCACTCAACAAAAGCGGTTGAAGTTTCGTAAAGCTTCAAGCTATGCAGTTTTACATGGCTTGGGAGTAGCTGATTAATTTTTTTTGCAAAAACAACGATCAAATTTTCGGCGGTGGGCTGGTAGGGCGCTACTATGAGCCGCTGAGTCATTTGTGGGGTAAGCAGCAAATTTCTGTGTTCTGAGATTTCGTTGATGATTAGACTATGGTCGTATACATCGAGAATTTCTTGTTTCACAATTTTTTTCAAATCGCCAAAATCCATCACCATACCTAGTTTTGAGCTTTCGTTGTTGGTTTCGGGCTTACCGGAAACAGTTACATGGAGTTGGTATGAATGCCCATGAATATTGCGGCAAAGTCCATCGTAGTTCCAGAGGGCATGCGACATTTCGAAATAGAAAATTTTGGTTAGTCTGATGTTGTACATGATATTGAAATCACAATTAAACCTTTTTAATATCTAAGAATTAGTAAAAGGCTGATAAGTAGTTTTTTTTAAAAAATCCTAATCAGCCTTTGAATTTTACTACAGCTTTTAAGCCGGCAATTCACCAATCATATCTAACGGATTCACCCATTGGTCGAACTGTTCATTGGTTACGTGTCCGAGTTCGAGTGCTGCTTCACGCAAAGTCTTGTTTTCTTTGTGAGCTTTTTTTGCTATTTCAGCTGCTTTGTAATATCCGATATGCGTATTGAGCGAAGTTACAAGCATAAGCGAGTTTTCCATGTGGCGTTTTATCATCAGGTAGTTGGGTTCAATACCAACAGCAAGATTGTCGTTGAACGATACACATGCATCGCCCAAAAGACGAGCTGCCATGAGAAAATTGAAAATCATAACGGGTTTAAACACGTTTAGTTCGAAATGACCTTGCATACCTCCTGCTGCTATGGCAGCATCGCAGCCTATCACTTGCACACA
>JAIFMY010000063.1 GCA_020048155.1 Bacteroidota bacterium | reverse complement strand
ATACCCAAACATTTTTAACCATCTAAACTAAAAATATCAAAAACCAGTTTCTTTGATGAGGATTTTAGTTTTGTGAATAATTCGGGTTAAGACTTCTCTGCAAATCTCATCATAATTTATTTCAGTTGGACTCAGAAACCCAGTTCCATTTAAACAAGGATTAAGACAATATAAAAGAACCGTCTAAAAAACCGTTGTTTTTCTCTCAGAAACCCAGTTCCACTTAAACAAGGATTAAGACAAAAGATTGAAGTCTTCTTTAGAAAATATTACATCTCTCAGAAACCCAGTTCCACTTAAACAAGGATTAAGACCTGTTATTCTTTTATCATTCTTTGGAAAGCTTCTATACTCAGAAACCCAGTTCCACTTAAACAAGGATTAAGAACGGTTGAAAAACAGAATAGAAGTCTTATTAACTAGCCTCTAAAAACTCTGCATGAAACAAACCTATCTTAAAAATACTAAACAGATGTACCTGATCTGATTGATTTACAATGATTAGAAATCAGTACATATCCGTTCAGTCAGTCCGAACTGCGTTCCATTCTTTTCCGAAATAGGATTAACAGCAAAGGCACAAAGACGCAAAGTCGAAAGTGCAAATGGGATTTTTGTTTCACGCAGAGTCGCGCAGATTTAACCGCAGAGTTCCGCAGAGGTATAAAAAAAGATCAGTACTATCTGTTGAATCAGTAAGATCTGCGTTCCATTCTTTTCCGAAATCCGAAATCACACTTCCGAAATGGCAATAAGCCACGAATTCACGAATTTTGCACGAAAAACTCATCATTCATCACTCACAATTCACAATTTATCCTGCGTTCCATTCTTTTCCGAAATAGGATTAACCGCAAAGGCACAAAGACGCAAAGTCGAAAGTGCAAATGAGATTTTTGTTTCACGCAGAGTCACGCAGATTTAACCGCAGAGTTCCGCAGAGGTATAAAAAAAGATCAGTACTATCTGTCGAATCAGTAAGATCTGCGTTCCATTCTTTTCCGAAATCCGAAATCACACTTCCGAAATGGCAATAAGCCACGAATTTTTCACGAAAAACTCATCATTCATCACTCACAATTCACAATTTATCCTGCGTTCCATTCTTTTCCGAGATATTATAAGGCAAGATTACGTTAGAATTCCTTTTTGTTATACAAATAAGCCGTTGACAGAAATAGAAATTTTATTTAACTAACTAATAAGCAAACAAAGGTATAAAGTAGAGCGCACCTTTGGAGGAATGGTCATATGGTTTGGAATCATCTATAAAAAAATTACTGATTAAGTCATTTTTTAGTAATTTTAACCCATCATTACATCGACGGTCGTAGGAGTTATACCCGGACGTCCATTAAAATGAACTAATAAATAGTTGTGCTATGAATTATAAAAAAATAATATTATTATCGGCGTTATTGGCTTTTCTTTTTGCTTGCAAGCCTGGCGAAGAAAAACAATCAAAAAATGACACTATGACAAATCTTGAAGGAAAGATGAATGTTTATCAGGTATTTACACGTCTTTTTGGTAATACCAATACTACCAACAAACCCTGGGGAACAATTGAAGAAAACGGAGTGGGTAAATTCAGTGATTTTACCGACAAGGCATTGTTGGAACTTAAAGATTTGGGAATTACACATATCTGGTATACTGGTGTACCGCATCATGCCATGATTACCGATTACAATGCTTACGGCATTGGCAACGATGACCCCGATGTGGTAAAAGGTCGTGCTGGCTCGCCTTATGCAGTGAAGGATTATTACAACGTGAATCCGGATTTGGCTACTGACCCAAAAAACAGGTTGCAGGAATTTGAGGAGTTGATAAAACGCACGCACAACAGCGGGTTGAAGGTTATCATCGATATTGTTCCAAACCATGTAGCCAGAAATTACAAATCGATAAGCAAACCCGAAGGCATTGCAGATTTTGGCGAAAACGATGATAAATCGGTTGAGTACAACCGCAAAAACAATTTTTATTACATTCCCAATCAAAAGTTTGTAGTTCCGAAATTCCTGAACGGATACTTACCGCTTGGGGGCGAAAAGCACCCACTAGCCGACGGGAAATTCGACGAATTTCCGGCCAAATGGACAGGCAATGGCTCACGAAACGCCCAACCTGATTTTTACGACTGGTACGAAACCGTAAAAATAAACTACGGTGTGAGACCCGATGGAAGCTACGATTTTGATACGCTACCGGCTGATTATGCTCAAAAAGATTACAAAGCACATTACGAATTTTGGAAAGGCAAAGATTTGCCCGACTCATGGTACAAATACAAGGACATTTGCCTCTATTGGCTAGACAAAGGAGTAGATGGTTTCAGGTACGATATGGCCGAAATGGTTCCGGTAGAGTTTTGGAGTTATCTCAATTCTTCAATAAAAATGGTTAATCCTGATGCTTTTCTGTTGGCAGAAGTTTACAACCCATCCATGTACCGCGATTATATCCACAAAGGGAAAATGGATTATTTGTACGACAAGGTGGAACTATATGATACGCTGAAACACATCATGCAGGGCAGAGGAAGTACAAATAATTTGCCTGAAATTTTCAACCACCTTTCCGATATTGAACATCACATGTTGCATTTTCTCGAAAATCACGACGAACAGCGTATAGCGAGTAAAGATTTTGCGGGAAATGCCCTGAAAGGAAAACCTGCCATGGTGGTTTCGGCTTGTGTTAGCACGTCGCCAACGATGATATATTTCGGGCAGGAAGTAGGCGAACCCGGTGATGGTAACGCCGGATTTGGCAGCGAAACCCGTACTACCATTTTCGATTATTGGGGCGTTCCAAATCATCAGCGTTGGGTAAATAATGGTGCATACGATGGTGGTCAGCTAAATCCTGAGGAAAAAGAATTGCGTGAGTTTTACAAAAAACTGCTCAATTTTGCACGTAGTAGCAAAGCATTGAAAGGCGAATACCGCGAAATTCATTTTCACAATTTAAAATACAGCGAATTTTACAACGACCGTTTATTCTCGTTTGTACGATATTCGGGTGATGATAAAGTGATTGTGGTTTCTAACTTCAGCGAAACAGATACTTACGGTTTCAAATTACATCTTTACGAAGATTTGGTAAAAGAATGGCAACTAAAAGATGGTGAATATGAACTTTATGAGATTTTTGCCGAAAATAAAACCCACAAGCTGAAAGTTGAAAACGGCAAAGCATGGATTGAAATCACTATAAAACCGCTTGATTCGTTTATTTTTAAGATGTAGATATCTGGTTATTTCCGAATTTCAAAGTTAAGCGTAGTTTCAAGCTACGCTTAGCTCAACATATCATATTCAGTTATTTACGATACAGTTAAGCGTTGCTTCAGATTCTGCATAGTTCACACGAAGGAGTGAATCAATTTTCATAAAATAAAATGAAAGTCAAACTAAGCCGCGTTTCGTTGCAACAGGTGTTCAAAAATTTCCGCTAAACCGAAATACTAAGACGAAAAAAAATAGTACGTAACGATATCGGAATGAAAGTAAGTTTAAATTATTAAATATATAGCAATGAGAAAAATAGTTTCAGTATTCGTGTTTTTTTGGGCGGCAATACTTTTTATGTCTTGCAACCAATCGACCAAAAAAGAAGTAATGAAAGACAAAACTGCAAAAGAAATACTCGGAAACCCCGAATATTTAGCTGTTTCGTATGGCGGATATAGAGAAGCAACGCGGGATATACAACCTACAATCCCCCAACTGAAAGAAGATATGAAAATTCTTTCGGCTATGGGCATTAAACTGATTCGTTCATACAATGTTCAACTGCCTGAAGTTACAAATCTGCTGAAAGCAATAAGTGAGTTAAAAGCCGAAGACCCCAATTTTGAAATGTACCTGATGTTGGGTGCGTGGATTGACTGCAAAAATGCGTGGAAAGCAGAACCAGACCACTACGCTGAGAGCGAGCAAAATGCAGGCGAAATTGATCGTGCAGTTGTACTCGCCAAGCAATACCCTGATATAGTAAAAATCATAGCTGTAGGCAACGAAGCGATGGTAAAATGGGCAACTGCATATCATGTACAACCCGGTGTAATATTAAAATGGGTAAATCATCTTCAAGATTTGAAGAAAAAAGGTGAATTGTCTGCAGATTTATGGATTACAAGTTCCGATAATTTTGCCTCGTGGGGAGGTGGTGGTACCGAGTATCATGTTGAAGATTTGAATAAACTAATCAAAGCGGTCGATTTTATATCCATGCACACCTACCCTATGCACGATACGCACTACAATCCGAGTTTTTGGGGTGTACCTAAAAACGAAGAGCAATTGACTGACAAGGAAAAAATAGACTCAGCAATGCTACGCGCTCGTAACTATGCCATTTCGCAATACGAAAGCGTAGTTAACTACATGAAAAGCCAGGGGGTAGATAAACCTGTACACATAGGAGAAACAGGCTGGACCAGCACCTCAAACGAACACTACGGCGACAATGGTTCACGTGCTACCGATGAATTCAAAGCTGGCCTTTACTACAAACTCATGCGCACATGGACTAACGAAAAAAACATTACCTGCTTTTATTTCGAGGCTTTCGATGAACAGTGGAAAGATGCAGTAAATCCGCTCGGTTCCGAAAATCATTTCGGTCTTATAACCCTGAAATCGGAAGCAAAATATGCTATATGGGAGGGGGTAGATGCCGGTATTTTCGAGGGATTGACCCGCGACGGCAAACCAATTACAAAAACACACAATGGCAATGTAGACTCGCTCATGCGTGATGTGAAAGTACCGCCAACCGATGCCGAAATTAATTACTTAGATGGTTTGATTGCATCTGATAATAAAAACATTGGATACTAAATATGAAGTAATTCATGCACATAACATGATTAATAAGACAATAAGGCTGTGTCAATGAATCCTATTAATTTCTACTAAGGTTCGAACCATTGATAAGGTTTTAATCCCTCATTTTAAGTTAAAACCTTAGTAGAGAATCATATCGTATAGCAAAGATTACCTTATTACATTATTCTTTTAAATGAATTTGATCGAATAGAATGTATTATAAATAGGACTTATGAGAGAGGCGGATTTTTTCAGCAGACACTATATAACCACATAGCGCATTCTCAATTACAAAAATTTGTTTCACGCAGATTTTCGCAGATTTTTCACGCGGAATCTCGCAGATTTTTTCACTCACTACTCATCACTCAATGTCGTATAGTTAAGAAATAATTAGTCGTTTCGACAGGCTCAACGACCGACTATGACGAAAACTAGACTGGACGGACGCTGAGCTTGTCGAAGCGTGACCTCACTAACTAAACGACATTGATTCACCATTTATAATCATTGCTGTACTGTTCCATTTAAACTCAGATGTAGCCTGAACAGACAAATGACCAAAAAAAACACTTGCGAATGTCATTTTCACAACTAAAATACTGAACTTTGCTTTTCAAAATCTATATTCACTTTGCCCCATTCCATTAAAAACAATACTTCTATGAATTTAAAGGCAGACAGTCGAAGACTAGGTGTAATTATAGCTGCAGTTTTATCTGCATACAACCTACTCAACAACAGTCAGTACTATCTCGAAACTAGCTATTTGAGCATAGTTGTCAGTTTTATTGCCACATTTGTATACGTCTTGGTCAGTTGGTTTGTCATCTCGTATGTACTCAATTATTTCGAACATGGCCATAAGCGATTAAACTATATATACGGAATAATCATACTATTGGCAAGCACGACAGCACTGTTGGGTGTTTTTTATTACATTGGTACACAAGTACGTACCGAAATACACTCATTGCTACCCCGTCGCGAAAACGTGCAATTGTATATCCTTTTCAGGGGTGTAGCCAGTTTGTTTTTCATATTTGTTATACAAATTGCACTGCGTTTACATGAGAAATCGCAAAAAGTAGCCTTTCAGAATCAGCAATTGCAAACCGAGAACATGCGCGTGCGGTTTGAAGTATTACGACAGCACGTGAATCCACATTTCCTGTTCAACTCACTCTCCACTTTGCGTTCGATGATACACACAAACGATGCTCATGCTGAAGATTTTGCAATAAAACTAAGCGAAATATACCGCCAATTGCTTCTGAAAAAAGAAAAAGACCTCATTCCACTGAGCGAAGAGCTTGACTTTCTGGCGGATTACCAATATATGTTGCTTGCACGTTTTGAGGGAAAACTCATTATGAATATCGAAATTCCGCCAAGTTTGTTGCATTTTCTCATTCCTACATTTAGTTTGCAGTTATTGCTGGAAAACTGCATAAAACATAATATTATTTCACAAGAAAAACCTTTGACAATCAGCATATTTAATACAAGAGACGACAGCCTAATCATAGAAAACAACTACCAAACCAAAAAGACAGTAGAGCCAGCATCGGGTACGGGGCTTCAAAATCTGGAAATGCGCTTCACGCTTCTTGGCATACAGCAGGGCATACAAGTTTTTTCGGATGAAAATGTTTTTCGGGTAAAATTAAAACTGATAGATCCTCAGCTTTTATGAAGATATTAATTTTAGAAGACGAACCCAAAACAGCGAACATTCTGAAAGAAATAATCTTACAAATAGATTCCTCTATTCAGATATTAGCTGTGATTGACAGTGTGCAAGGTGCAGTGCAATATTTGGGCGGTGCTCTGCAAGCACCAGATTTGATATTCATGGACATTCAACTAGCTGATGGTACATGCTTTGAGATTTTTGATCAAATAAAAACCAATAGTCCAGTAGTATTTTGCACAGCTTATCACCAGTTTACTTTACAGGCTTTCAAAGCAAATGGTATAGATTATATACTGAAACCTGTAAAAACAGCCGATGTTTCGTCGGCTTTACTAAAATACAGCCAACTTAAGCAGACATTTAGCCAAATTCCAAATTTGGCAGAAATACTCAGGGATGCATTTTCACCCCAAAAAAATTACAAAAATACAATTCTGGTTCGTTCAAAAGAAAATTACATCCCATTGCCTTTATCCAAGGTCATGGCTTTTGTGGTAGATACCGAAATAGCGTATGCCTTAACTTTCGACTCTTCAAAATATGCCATATTTAAACCCATGCAAGAAATTGAAGCAGATGTGTCGCCACATGTCTTTTTCAGGATTAATAGACAAACACTCATCAACCGCAATGCGATAAAAGAGATTGAGCCATATTTCAATCGAAAAGTAGTGGTAAAAACTCAGCCCAAAATAAATTATGATCTTGTAGTAAGCCGATTAAAAGTAACCGAGTTTCTGAACTGGATAGAACAAGCTTAAAACTGTTCAATTCGTCCCTTCTTTTGTTCAATTCAGCCAAAAACTAAACAATCCATCCTAAAAGTTAATTCATATTTGTATCATCAAATGATACTAACAGGATGAAAACACTTTTTATTTTTTTAATCATAGCTATACGCACTTTTACAGTAACGGCTCAAAATGACCCCGATCGTATATTGGGCGTATGGACTAGCGACGAGAAAGACAGCCATGTAGAGATTTACAAGTATGCCAATACATATTGTGGTAGAATAATCTGGATAAAAGACCCTTACGACAAAAACGGATATCCTAAACGCGATATTAATAATCCGGATCCTAAAAAACGTGCACAAAAAATAGTAGGCATGACAATGCTTACAGGACTCAAATACAAAAACAACCAATGGGTGAGTGGCAGTATCTACGGCCCCCGACGCGGTGCTTACGCAAATTGCGATATAAAAATGGATGACAAAGGACAATTACATATCACAGTTTACCAAGGTATGCTTTCCGCAACTAAAATATGGACCAGGTTATGAAAAAGACCTTTCTCATAGCGCTTTTCTGCGCATTGCAATCAGTAACTTGTTTGTCGCAGACATCTTTTAATACATTGGATGAGCTGTGGAACTATGCGCTTAAAAACAATACAAATATGCTTATACATGATCTTCATATACAGGAAGCGAAAATACAAAGAACAGCAAGTCTTCATTATTTGTACCCCAAAGTAGCTGGAAATTTTTCAAGTCAGTACAATATATCATTGCCAGAAACTCCCGTACCGGGCGAATTATCAGGCAAGCCCGGTGAAACAGTGTACCTGAAGTTTGGTCAGGAATACTCATACAATACAGGTATAAGCATAAACAAATCGGTGCTAGACTGGCAAGCACATTACCAGTCAAAAATTGCCAAGCTAACCATTGAATTGAGAGAGACACAAAAAGATTACGATGTGCAAATTTTGAAAGAACAGATAGCCCAGCTTTATTATGCTGCGTTGGTCGCAAATATGGCCTTAGCCATTTCGGACAAAAACTTACAAATAGCCGACTCTCTTTACTATCTGTCTGACCAAAGATTTGGTCAAGGAATCATAGATGAATTTACATACAACCAATCGGCCATGTTTAGACTCAATATGCTGAAGCAAAACATTCAGGCTCAACAATACGCTGATGATTACACCATGCAACTAAAACTGATTATAGGTATGTATGCATCTGATACATTGGTACTGAGCGAAAATCTGGAATATGTTCCGGAAACAGATTTCGTCATTGCCTCAAATGAAATCCCTGGAAAGTTATCGGGGTTGCAAACTGAAATATCTGCATACGAAGTTAAAAAAGCATTGTCAGCGTTTACCCCCAAAATTGATATTGTAAAATATTTCGGATATCAACAATTTCAAAATGATTTTAACCTGAAATTCGATCAAAACTATTGGAAACCCAATAGTTACTTAGGTCTCTCAGTCACTATTCCGCTATTTACGGGATTTGTAAATACCTCATCGTATAAAACGTCTAAAATAGAATACACCATAGCCCAAGAACAATGGATGGATATGCAAAGACGAACCATAATAGAAGATAGTATGCTGTATAACAAATGTATAGCCAATAAAAAACAATTGGAAATTGAAAAAGAGTTATACATAACCAACCAAAAGAATGAGAAACTAGCAGGAAGCAAATACGCTCGCGGTATAATAAACCAAACCGAGTATTTGATGGTTTTATCAGACATGTTGGTTGCCCAGAACAATTACCTCTCATCTTTATCAGAACTCCTGATTAGTATAGCAACTATTAAATCCAAAAACCATAGCAATAAACTGAATTATGAATAAAAAAATAGCAGCTATAGTATTTTTATCATTATTGGCCATTGGTTGCAGGCAAAACAATACGGTAACTCCCCAACGAAAAGACATCGTGGATGCAGTTTTTGCAAGCGGGTATATAATTACAACACATGAATATGCAGTTACATCACATACCGAAGGATATATCACAGATTGCCTTGTACAAGAAGGCGATTCTGTAAATATCAACGATGTTTTATTTCAAATGAATGATTCAGAACAACAAGCTCAACTGGAAAGCGCGTTGGCCAATTACCAATATGCATTATACAATTCAGGTTCCGGCTCTGCCAGTCTCGCACAACTGAAAGCCCAGAAACTTCAGATACAAAATAAGCTGAGCAACGACTCTATCATATACACCCGATATAGCCAATTGGTAACTACACATGCCATAGCTCAGATAGAGTATGAACGAGCTGAGTTGGCCTACAACAATAGTAAACAAGACCTATTATATATAAACCAACAGATACAAAACACCCAAAAAAACCTGGATTTGGAGATAATGCGTACTAAAGCCTATCTGGTAGCGCAACAAAACAACAAATCCTATTTTACGCTACAAAGCAATACCAAAGGTAAAATACTTCAGGTTTACAAAACGGCGGGTGAATTGGTAAAACGGGGTGAAACAGTTGCATATATCGGAGCGGGCGATTATGTAGTTAAGCTTTACATTTCTGAAGATGATATTGATGATATAAAACCTAACCAAGATGTATGGATTGAGCTTAACACCCAAAAAGGAAAAAGTTTTTTAGCTAAAATTCATAAGATATACCCTATGTTTGATACGAAAGAACAATCGTTTATAGCGGAGGCCATTTTCGAAGAACCAATTGACAATTTGAGAGTTGGAACCCAACTGCAAGCCAATATTGTACTCTCACACATAAGCAATGCACTGGTAATACCTTCTACTTACCTGATGCCAGAAAATTATGTATTTGCCGATGGCAAAAAAACAAAAGTGAAGACCGGCATTAAAACCATGGAATGGGTAGAAATTCTGAATGGCATTGATGAAAATACCACATTGGAAATACAATAAACAACAACCAACATGAAAAAATCTGTCAACTTTCAGATTTCAAGCGTACACTTGTTGTCTCACCTAGGGCAAACCATAGTGGCGGTGCTAGGTGTAACTTTTGGAGTATCTATGTACATATTCATGAATAGTTTTGTGAATGGTGTAAACAAAGTTCAGGATGACATGGCATTTAGTTCAATGGCACATCTAAGAATTTTCAACGAAAACACTACCCAAACCTACGATCCATTGCAGATTTTAAATAAAAATGACAATACCGTTTTCCATATACAAAACTCCAAAAAAATACAATACTCAGAGGGAATCCGCAATGCCGACGAAATAACAACTTTCCTGTATACTCAACCGGAAATAACAGCAATTGCCAGCCAATTAAATTACAATGTCTTTTTCAGGAACGGCTCGAAAAAAATTAACGGCATGTTATCCGGAATTGAAGTTGAAAATGAAAATAAACTTTTTGATATAGGGGCCAAAGTAAAGGAAGGGAAATGGACAGATTTAAATTTCCAGAAATCGGGTATTATATTAGGCATAGCACTTGCCGGGGATTTGGGGGTAAAACTCTATGACAATGTAAATATACTTACCGCAGACGGCAGTTCTAAGAATCTGATAGTTGTAGGCATTCTTGAAACATCGGTAAAACAAGTAGACAAAACCAAAGCTTGGGTAAATATACAAACCGCCCGCCAGATATATGCTAAAAACCAAAATTTTGCAAGCGATATTGTTATAAACATTAAAGATTTAGAAGCTACCGATGTATTCCGGCGCAAGATTGCCCCTACACTACCTTACCAAATTGAAACCTGGCAATCTGCCAACGAACAATTGGTAGCCATGACCCAAATACGCAACATTCTGGCCATTGCCGTTTCGCTTACCATATTGTTTGTAGCCGGATTTGGTATATACAACATCATGAATATGACTATAAATGAAAAAATAAAAGAAATAGCCATACTAAAGGCTCAAGGATTTTCAGGATATGATATTACAATAATTTTTCTTTCTCAAGCTGCCATCATAGGCTTAATAGGCAGCGCTGTAGGGGTAGTATTCGGTTATTTTATCTCATTGCTCGTTAATAATATTCCTTTTGAAATAGCAGGCCTATCAACATTGCCCATCTATTACAAAACGCCGGATTTTGTACTGGCTGTAATATTTGGCATTTGTACTACACTCTTAGCAGGCTTTTTACCAGCTCGTAAAGCATCAAAAATAGATCCCGTAATCATCATAAGAGGTTAATAAAAATGAAGAATACTGCACTAAAAATCAGGCACCTGATTAAATACTTTCATGATCCGTCTACCTTTCAGGTTCTAAAAGGAGTTTCTTTTGATGTAAACAAAGGTGAGTTCCTCTCAATAGTTGGCAAATCGGGTTCCGGAAAGTCAACCTTGCTATACGTACTATCTACTATGGATACAGATTATGAAGGTACACTCGAAATAAACGATCAGTTATTGACCGGTAAAAGCCAGAACCAGTTAGCTGCTTTTCGGAATGAACACATAGGCTTTGTTTTTCAGTTTCATTATTTGTTGCCGGAGTTTACTTCGCTCCAAAATGTGATGCTTCCTGCGCTCAAACTCGGTAGACTAAGCGTAGATGAGATTGAAAATAATGCATACAACACACTTAGGATGCTTGATATTGAAGACCAAGCCATAAAAAAAGCCAGTAAACTCAGCGGTGGCCAACAGCAGCGGGTGGCCATTGCGCGTGCACTCATCAACAATCCGTCTGTAATAATGGGAGATGAACCTACAGGGAATCTGGATTCGAAAAACACGGGCGCGGTGATAGACATATTCAGAGAACTGGCTCAAAATCATAAGCAGACCATTATTTGCGTCACACACGACAACGATTTTGCATCCCGCACCGACCGCACCATCGAAATGCATGATGGTCGGATTTTAAATAGTTTACTTTGAAGCCAGATTACGCATTAGAAATTTTCTTTTGTTAGTCCAAAGGATATTCCCATTAACTTTGGAACCTTTTTCGTCGTTTTTTTGTTAGTGCAATTTTTAGTTTCAGTTTGTCACCTATTTTCTCAAAGTATGCCCCTATTGTAAAGGTTGTATAACTTAATGTAGAAAGACTTTTTTGCGTTTTTCTTTACAGTACAAATATTCTAAAAACTGACATTTAACCCACTTTATGTATTTGAAATCTATAAAAAGGCAATAAAATCAACTTTAGCTACAGATATTCAATATATTCTTTATGCAATATAAACTTGATACTATTTTGATACATCCTTAGGCTAGTAGACAAGTTTTTAATCAATGACTTACAGATTCAAAAGATTTCTAATACACAATTTTGTTTAGTACAAAAAATCTTACAACAATCCGTTCGAACACACTTATTCTGCGAATGCAAACATAACAAGTACAAAATAAACTGGTATAAATTTCTATGCTGAAAAATCAATCAAAAAGCAGGAGTCAGTCCATATAGTAGGCACATCAAAATCAATGTAATATGAAGAATCAATATATGTATTATTAATTCTAGAAATTACGATCATTTGATTCGTGGTTCATTCATTAGTTATTCATAATCAGGTATACCAAATAAGCCAAATAGCTCACTGTGAAAATAACCCCCTCTGCTCTGGTAACCTTGCGAGCATGTAACACAAAGGTTGCTAGAAAAAGAAGTACACTTGCATACAAAGCTACCGTAATATCCACATTGGTGGTAGCACTCAGCGGCAATGGCCTTATGGTAGCAGTAATACCCAGAATCATGAAAACATTAATGATATTTGATCCAACAATGTTGCCCACTGCAATATCAGAGTTTTTCTTATATGCCGCCACTACTGAGGTTGCAAGCTCTGGTATTGAGGTTCCTACAGCAACAATGGTAAGGCCTATCAGCGAATCGCTCATACCCAAGTATCGTGCAATAGTAACTGCGCCTTCTACAAAATATTTTCCACCAAAATACAATCCAGCAACACCAAGTACTATGTACATCACAGATTTCCATAAGGGTTGTGGCACTATTGCCTCATCGCCTACATCTTCTGCACCGGCTATCTGAAATGTATAGTACATAAAAATGATGAAGAAAAATAAATAAACAACACCATCTGCTCTGGAAATAACATTTATTGGGCCTCCGTCAAACCAAATATCATTTCCGGTAACTCCGATGAGCAGTATAGCCAACACAACAAGTGGTATTTCTTTGTATTGAGTATTTTTTTGTACAGTGAGTGGGTAAACCATAGCAGAAATACCCAAAATAAGCAAAATATTGGCAATATTGCTCCCCAATATGTTTCCGACAGCGATATCGGTATTTCCATTGATTGCAGAAATTACACTAATGGCCAGCTCTGGAGTAGATGTACCTATGGATACAATAGTAAGGCCAATGACCATGTCTGAGATTTTCAATCGTTTTGCAATTGAAGAAGATCCTGAAACCAAAATATTTGCGCCTACTATGACTACTGCTAGACCGGCTACTAAAAACAATAAGCTAAGAATCATGTTTTTAAATATTTAAATAGAAATGAATATTCAAGTAAAATCTGCACAAAACATAACTAGATTCATATATAAGTTTCTGTCGCAATGCGGCTGCAATATATGTATAGAAATTCAATCTAAAAAGAATGTTTAAAACCCAAAACCAAGCGACGTTTTATTAAGCACTCAGGCTTGGTGCACCTTTTAGTTTAGTTTAATATTTGTCAATGCATGAGATATTGTTATTCCTCATCAAATCAAAAACTTGGGTAATACCCTAACCGAACTCTTATGCTACAAATGCTCAACAAAAGACCAATGGAAATTAAGATATAATGCTATTTTATTCAAAAAATTGAAAACTTTTTTTATAAAAACTCGTAATATAGTATTATAAGCCCAGAATATTCTATATCTAAGAATTGAAAAATTATTAGAACTATCTATAAAACTCGCCAATGCTTATGAAACATTATCTATCAAAACTAGCATCCTTAGCCGTTAATACTTTATTGATCTCAGTATTTGTGATGAACTTGCAAACTGGATTTGCCCAAGTAAATGGTGACTACCGAACCAGAGCAACCGGAAACTGGAACTCAAACGCCACCTGGCAAAAACGCACTGGCGGAGCATGGGTAAACTGTACTGCGGGAGACTATCCGGGTGTTGCTGCAGGATCAGGAACTGTAACTATTCTCAATGGTCATAATGTTTCTCTGAACGTAAGTCCTGCAAATGCTATTGGTGCGCTGTTAGTGGGCAATGCAGGTTCAACCACAACGGCTCTTACATTCAGTTCCTCAAATACACTTACTGTAACAGGTACGGTTACAATAGTACCAATTACGACTAACAATAATAATAGAACACGCAGTTTGGTGTTAAATGCAGGGGTATTGAATGCAGGAAATATAGTGATGAATACCCCGAACGCCGATTCACGCGATGCATTTATAAGTCTGACAACCGGAACCATCAATGTAAGTGGCAATATAACCATGAACTCAACCAACCTTCGAAATTATATTCTTTTTTCGGGAGCAGGTAAATTGAACATAGGTGGCACTATTACTGGTGGCGGTATCACCAGCACAGCAGGTGGAGGTACCAACGTACCTACTTCCGGAACCGTAAATTACAATAGTAGTTCTGCGCAAAACATAGGAACATATACTTATTTTAACCTCGAAGTATCTGGCGGCAACACAAAAACACTGATAGGAAACACCGCTGTAAACAACACGTTGGTGTTCACCAATGGCTTGCTAAGTTTACAGAATTTTAATCTTACCCTTGCCCAAACGGCTACTATCACCGGTTCCTTTTCATCGACAAACATGGTACTCACAGGCGGTACTGGATATCTTGTTAAAAACTTTGCCACCGGAAATACAACAGCATTCACATTCCCCGTTGGTGAAAATACGGGGACTACAGAATATTCACCACTTACGATAGATTTTAGCGCCAACTCCAATGCAGGAACTGTAAGCGTAAATGTGGTGGACGCAACCGAAAGCAATATCAGCAATTCACTCAATTATCTGACACGCTATTGGAATATTCAATCTACTCTCAGTACATATACCTACGATTTGACATTTAATTATAGTGCATCTGATGTGAATATACCTGCAACCGAATCAGAACTTTTATTGGGATGGAGTCAGGGAACTTGGAACAGTATTGCAGGAACTACGGTAAATACTACCAGCCATACAATTTCGTCAGCTGCTCTTACAGAAGTTACTGCTCCACTTTCAAATACTATATTTTCAGGTATCAAGCCTATACCAATGTTTAATTATTCAGTTCGAACCGGTAATCTGGGAACTACATATGACTGGATAGATTGCTCTGACGGAACAGAGCTCACAGACCTTGATATAGTAGCATGGGCTTATTCCCCACTAGATGACGGGTATTGGCTCATCAACTGGCCATTCAATTTCCAAGTTTACAATTCAAGTTACAGCACCAGTTCATCCATAGGAATAAGCACTAATGGTTTTCTGCGATTCAATGGCATACCTACCAATAACTACACTACTGCAAGGAATTACGACCTTAATGCCGCCGGTACGAATATAGGTCAGGTTTTACTTATGGGCATTACAGATGCTTTTTTTGAGACCGATGAAGAAAGAGTTTTCTACAAAGTTACAGGTACGGCACCAAACAGGGTGCTTACCATCGATTTTCAGAATATGGGTATTTATGGAAATCCATATTTGTATATTGATATTCAAGCAAGTTTCTACGAAACCACCAATAAAATAGTAATGAGGGTTGGGAATAGTAACTTTGAACGAGATAATGCAGACATCGGTATACACAGCGGTATTGCAGGTTATTACCACTATTGGCAAGATGCCATGTATTCTACTCCTTTCACATGGATTGAATATACGCCATTATCATCCGTACCATCCCCCCAGAATGCAGACTCCTACGTGGATGATACCGGAGTAACACAACCTGCAGCCGGAAACATAGCATCGAGTGCAGTAACAGAGTTACAAGCCACAGATGTATTCAAATTTAAAATATTTGACACAGGTGCATCTGACGGTTTGCCAACAACCGTTCAACGCTTGCGCATATACAATAATTTTCCGACCAATAGCGCCGTAAATCCAAATTATCTGGACGTAGAATTTGATCCGGGTGCATTTGTAATAAACAATGGGCAGAGCAAAGAAATAACCATGAAAATCTATCTAAAAAATGCGACACAGGCGGAAAATGGAAAAACATTTCAGTTCTATTTAAGTGTTGCGAATCATTTTTTTGCATCTGATTACTCCGGAAGCCAATTCGCTGCCACTTTCCCGGGTGCTAATTTTGTTTCCAATATTTTCACTATCAACTTCACAGCAACAGAGCTCAGGTTTATTACCGAACCTCCGGCACTGGCATATAAAGATGCAATCATCAACCCTATTGTACAAGTTGCACTCACCGACGCTGCAGGAAATATTGCAAACAGCACATCAGGCGCTACCATTACATTATCCAATATAGAAGGCATAAGTATGAGCGGTTTTACGGCTACCCTCACCAATGGAGTAGCTACATTTTCAAGTCTTCAGTTTTCGGCCACAGGTGGCCCCTTGGCACTCAATACCAGCAATACAAACGGGTATACCAATACCTCATCCGACTTTATCACCATAGCAGTAGCGGCAATACTATTCCAAGATGATTTTACCACCGATAAAGGCTGGACTGCATCAGGTACTCCAGCATGGGAGCGTGGTGCACAATCTACCAATGGCCCAACGTCTGACCATACACCCACTTCTGTAGATGATATGTGCTATGGTACAGTAATCAATGCAAACTACGGAAGCGCAGGCGATGCTTACCTTACATCACCCATTTTTGATTTAGCAGGTACCACCAACCCCGTTATCAATTTCTGGATGGATTTATCCACACAGTTTCCTACCAACGGGGGAACTGTGCAAATGAGGGTGATGAACTCAGGAGTTTGGGGCGCATGGACTACCCTCTCCCTTTCGGACGAAGGATACCTTGCCAATGCGCCCAACTATAGCGATATTGCTGGTTTGAATAACGGCGTTCCCGGATGGAGTGGAGATATTCCCACTGGCGATTGGGTACTTACTATGATAGACATCTCAAACCTCACCACCACAGGACTTACAGGCATAACCAGTTCAAATCAGATTCAACTTCGATTCTGGTTTGGCTCTACGAGTACAAATACAGCATTACCTGGCTGGTATATCGATGATTTTGCAATTCTGTATTCGACTTTCCCCGGGTTGTGGAAAAAAACTGCAATTTCAACAGATTGGGCAACTACAGCTAACTGGGACGATAATGCCATACCAGACAATACGGTGACGGTAACAATTCCTTCAGGTGCTGCGTTTTATCCGGAAATTGACGAAACTGCCAATTGTTTCAAATTGATAGTATATAACAGTGGATTGGTAACCCTTAAAAGCGGAGGTACGCTCAATGTATCTCAGTTTTTGGAGGTTGGAGAAGGAGTATCCGGTGAATTTGTAGTAAACGATGGTACCTTAAATATAGGTACCAATTTGCACAGCCGCACTGGTTCCATCATCCGTTTCAATGGGGGTACATCCAATTTTACAGACTTGCGCCGTACTCTGAATATCACAGAGGCAGCCGGCACCATCCATTTTGCGGGCGGAACCATCAATGCGAATGGGAATATTTTGCTCGGCACACTGGCTAACGGAACTATGACCGGAAATTTTGTAATAAACCTGCTTGGTAATTTTAAAATGAACCACAATGCTACCAACAATCAATGGCCTACCATAACCGGAGGTACGCTGAATATGCAGGGCACATCGGGGACTATCATATCTTCTGATGCCGGAAATGAAGCCCGTATTTACAATCTGAACATACGAAATACTTTCGGTGTTTCAACTTCTGGTTCTGTGCATGTATTCAACAACCTTGACGTATTTCCGGCTGCCAGCCTCACCAATAATGCCGGGAATAGCCTGCTTGTTTCTAATGACTTTACTATCAACTCCGATGATAAATTTACTGGTTCTTATATCGACAATCTGAACACTGTAGTTTCCGGAACAACTACCGTAGAACGATATATCAAGAATGAGGTTTGGCAGTACATTGGTATTCCGGTACAATCAATAAGTTCAAGTCTATTCGACGAAAAGAATTTTTATTATTACGATGAATCGGTGCCAGACAGATGGCTGAATAACAATTTTGTAGACAATTTAGACCAATTATCGTCTATTACCGGTTGGATAAAACCCTCTGGAGTATTGAATACAGCATGCCGTGGATATGCTTATTCGTATTATGCCTCTACAATAAATTTTACAGGTACATTAAACAGTGGCGACCAAAGTATAGCTATAACCCATACCAACACCCCATATGCACCTCTATTCAATGGATGGAATCTGGTTGGGAATCCTTATCCAAGTGGAATAGACTTAGATATGATCGACAAAACAAATATGGATGGTGCTGTTTATTATCTGGATGATACTGATGATAGCGAATACAATAATTTCAGATATTATGTCTCTGGAGGTGGTTTGCCTTTCCCCGATTTTACTTCGGGTTTTGCGGTAAACGACGGTGCAAGAATTATTCCTGCAGGACAAGGATTCTATGTAAGAGCACTTACTAATACTACATTCAATATACCCAATTCAGCCAGGGTACATACAAACCAGACACAATATAAAAAAGGGTCCATTCGCAGTGAACCCCAAAATATTCGTTTCTATATAGGTGCAAAAGGGAATTTTGACGAAGGCTTACTGGTATTTACTCCTTACGCAGACTTAAACTACGACTCATCTGCAGATGCCTTTAAACTGTTTCCGGGAAGCCAGATGCCTCAGATTTACAGCATAACCCCAAATTTTACACGCTTGGCAATCAACTTTTCGCCAATGGCCGCCGAAGAAGTGATGCAAGTAAGAATTGGTGTTCTTGCCCCAAAAGCAGGCAACTATAAATTGCGATTCGACTTGAGTGCATTCAATGAATATGGTCATGTTTATTTTAAAGACAGATTATCAAACACTTTCACCGAAATAACCAGCAATCAGGAACTGGATATATACGCCGATGCCGGACAACATGACAACCGTTTTGCCTTGTATTTTTCAAACAAAAACCTCACTTCGGTCGACGATTGGAAAGACGCAATAATTGAATATACAAACAATAAAATTACTGTAACCAGCTACAACACAGAATTTGAAGGTGCAGGCGTACTTATAACCAATGCATCAGGACAAACAATAGGCACAGGAAAACTCAATCAGGGGCAGTTTACCCTCGAAACAGAAGGTTTGGCGAAAGGAGTATATATGTGCTTTATCATTGGTCTGGAAAAACATACAAGCCTGAAATTGATGTTATAAGCAAAAAACGTAATTTATGAGTGCTGATGATTAAAATATTTTCCGTTTAATCATCAGCAAAGCTCATGCGTGAAATATTTTTCGCAGGGTTCTAAAACTTCATCTTCAGAATATGCGGTTTATTTTGGTATAAATGCAAAATCAATTCACCAAAAAGAGTGTTGGCCCATGCGAACCAACTACGTGAATAAGCATTCGGATTATTTACATCAAACGATTCGTGAATAAAACCGGTGCCTGCATGCGTATTTCGCAATGTCCTGACGCAAAATTCAATTTCTGCATCATCATCAGTAGTCATAGCTTGCATAATCAAACCCAGCGGCCAGATTTTGTTCTCGCCCACATGCGGACCGCCAATTCCCTTGGCATATTTCCCTTCGTTGTACCAAGGATTGCTTTTACTCAAAGAGAATTTCCGGGTATTCATGTAAATATCATCGGTATACGAAGTATATCCTAAATACGGAATTGAAAGCAAATTGGGCACATTGGCGTCGTCCATAAAAAGTGCATTTCCAAAACCATCAATTTCCAGCGCATATATTTTGCCAAACTCTTTCCTCTCAAAAATGGAGAAACTCTTTATTGCTTCGTCCACTTCCTGAGCTAGGTCTGCGAACTGATTTTCCACTTTTAAATCGTTGAAAAACATTCCAAAAATTTCGGCAACTTGTCGCAGGGATACAACTGCGAACATATTGGAAGATATGAGAAAAGGATAAAAAGTAGCATCGTCAGACGGACGAAACATGGAGTGAATCAATCCATTTTTAACAGTAGGATTGCCATATCCCCCTCCATACTGTGTATCCAGCGGATTGCCATTTCCTCTCTGAAACTTATATGGCCCCTTATTCTCTTTTCTCTGCTGTTCTTTGAACGTCTTCAGAATCAGAAGCATTGCCTTTTTCCAATCGTCATCGAAAATAGAATTATCGTTCGTGATTTTCCAATAATGGTATGAAAGCCTCATCACATAGCACAGCGAATCTACTTCCCACTTTCTTTCGTGTACACCAGGCTTCATCTCGGTATAGTCATCTTTCCATTCACTTACTTTCTGTTTATCGTCGTAATAAGCATTGGCGTAGGGGTCGAGTAAAACAAATTCTATTTGCTTGTTGACAACCCCCTTTAGCAGGCTCTTCAATTTATCATCTTCATTTGCCAGACTCAGATAAGGAAATACCTGCGCCGATGAATCGCGCAACCACATAGCATCTATATCGCCTGTTATTACGTAAGTATATGGTTTTCCGTTTACCTGATAAAAATCTACAGTAGTATCCAGGGTATTTGGGAAACAATTCTCGAAAATCCAGGCCAATTCATCATCTTCAATTGATTTTTTGACTTTTTTGATTGTATCTTCCACTGCCGTGGATACAAATTTTCGATTTGCCAAAACAGGTCTTTTGGATTCAAAATCGTTCATATTGAAAAAATTGAAAGATGCCGGCATCATGGCAAAGCCTAAACCAAGACCGGATTGTTTAATAAAGTCTCTTCTGGAAAGCATACACAATTATTATTAAATTCACGCAATTTTTGCGTTACCTTTCAGCAATAACAACAGTTTCAACAGGAAGTTTGCCATAATTCAGCGCAGCTTGCTGGTCGAAATCATTTTCCCATTTGGCTATCACTGCCGAAGCAAGGCAATTGCCTATCACATTTACTGTAGTGCGGGCCATATCCATAAGTTCATCTATTCCCAGAATAATAAAAATGGGTTCTATGGGTAAACCGAAAGATGCAGCAGTACCAAGCAATATGACCAACGAAGCCCTTGGAACACCCGCTACCCCCTTGCTTGTAACCATAAGTGTTAGGCAGATAAGAATTTGGTCGCCAAGAGAAAGATGCACCCCGGCTACCTGTGCCACAAATATGGTTGCCAGCGACAAATAAAGCGTGGTGCCATCCAAATTGAAGCTATAACCTGTGGGTATAACAAAGGATATAATTTTTCGGGGGACGCCAAATTTTTCCATAGCCTCCATGGCTTTGGGCAAGGCAGCCTCGGAGCTGGTAGTAGCAAAAGCCAACGAGGCCGGGCCAAATACAGCCTTGAAAAAATTGACCACCGGAATTTTCATAACCAACATAATGGGAATGAGAACCATAATGATGAAAATAATGAGCGCCGCATAGAGCGTAAGCAACAATTTGAAAAGATTTACAAGTATGCCAAGTCCCATATGGCCAATGGTATATGCTATAGCTCCCCCCACAGCCAAAGGTGCAAAAATCATGACTATATTTGTAAATTTGAACATGGTTTCGGCCAGGCTTTCGGCCAAAGTAAGCAATGGCTTGCGAAATTTTTCGGCTACCAACACCAGTGCTATTCCAAATATGATACTAAAAACGACTATTTGGAGCACCTGCCCCTCATAAATTGCTTTGGCTATATTCTCCGGGAAAATATGTAAAATTATTTCTTCCCAGGTTTGCTTTTTTGCTTCAAGAGTTGCATGAGTAGTGCTCATGGCAGGCACGCCTACACCTGCCTGACTCACATTTATGGCAAAAAGCCCTATAAACAGTGCGATGGTAGACACTACTTCAAAATACAACAACGATTTCCATCCCAGCCTTCCGAGCTGCTTCAGATTGCTATGTCCTGCTATACCTACCACCAAGGTTGCAAAGAGCAGAGGAGCAATAATGGTTTTTATCATACGCAAGAATACCTGGCTTACCACTTGCAAGTGCACAGCTATTTCCGGAAAATCGTGTCCAAACTCCCCCCCCAGCACCATACTGATGAGTATCCACGTAGTAAGAGATTTCTTACGAAAACCATACATGATTAGAAAAAATATAAAAATAACACGCGTAACTGTGGCAAACTCTGCACCAACGGGGAATAAGTCATAGAATTGGAACATATGCACCAACGCTGTAATTGTGAAAGAAATAAGACTAAGGTGTGGTGAATAGAGAAGTAGTTTTTTAATCATAAATTCAGAGGTTTGGGGCATGTACATCAAAATTCATGCGAATAAGCATGTGATACAATTTATTTGAAAAAAAGTTGGGCTTAAATCCGGGGGAAAAAGGAAATGAAGTATTTTGTAAAGCACCACATCGAAGCAATGCTTACAGAAACCTTCGGACTAAAGATATAAAAAAAAATGAATTGGGTTTAATCGATTTATGAAGTTGATAAAAACTTCATGCCTAAGAGCAAAATATCGTCAACTTGTTGTTTCTCACCTTGCCAATTAGATAGCTCTTTTTCAAGTAATTCATACTGTTTTGGCAAAGTTTCGGAATGCACCGACAATAAGAACTCTTTCAACCTATAAGTCTTATACTTTTCGTTGCGCTCTCCTCCCCCTACTTGCGAGTGGAATCCATCAGAGAAAATATACAACAAATCATTATTGAACAATGGTATAGTGAGATTGTTGAACTGAATAGTGTCATGCGGATGTATACCTATAGGCATGCGATCAGACTTAAACTCCAAAAGTTGATCATTGCGTATGATATACAGCGGATTATATGCCCCTGCGAATTGCAACTCGTTTTGGTCGAAATCGAAAATACATAACGCAGTGTCTATTCCGTCTTGTTGCTCCCCCATAGCGCCGCTTTGCTGAAGCACTTCCTTCAGATATAAGCGCAATTTATCCAACACTTCACCTGCCGAATATTTTTGCGCTTGCTTTATAATTTCATTCATAAGCGAAGCCCCAAGCATACTCATAAAAGCCCCCGGAACTCCATGCCCAGTGCAATCGGCAGCCATCACAAACAAACGCCTGTCAACTTCACGAATCCAATAAAAGTCACCACTTACTATGTCGCGCGGTTTAAAAAATATAAAATTCTGTGGGAAATACTTATTTAGTAAAAATTCTTTGGGCAAAATAGCTTTTTGAATGCGTTGTGCATATTGTATACTAGAGGTCAAATCTGAACTTTTTTTCTCAATGAGCCTTTTTTGCTCAATTATTTCATCGCGCTGGACTTCTATTTCGTCGCGCTGTGCGATTATCTCCTCATTTCGCGCTATGAGTTCAGCTCTTTGGTTTATTACTATATTTTCATATTCGCTGTTGGTATTGTGCATAAAAAATATGAGTGCAAGTATAGAAATAATCATGGCAGCCAGAATAATGATTTGTATGGGGTACAAATCCATATTGAAAGGCATTTTACGATAATCTACCCCGAAAAATAAATGTATTTGATCGTAAAAAACATAACATAACATACCGATTATCATATTTGCAAAAGCCTTTTTTCGACTTTCGAAGCCTATGATAACAGCCGGAATGATAGTAAACATAATGAGTGAAAAACGTGGAATGGTATATACAATTATGTCGTTACCTTCACCTACTATTTTCGAATAAATAGTAATAAACATTACCACAATGGGCAGTATATTGGCCATCACGAAAAGTGATGTTTCAACTCGGCCTTTCAGATTTAAATAAACAGTGTATACCAGAATAGGGATGACCAATAAAAATAGATCTGCGAGCAATTCAAATCGCATCACAAATCTTACAATTATTTCACCTATGATATAGAAAAAGACCAAAATACGTACAATCAGATTGTAAAGTATTATGCTTTTTTGCTTATAAACTGGCATATCGTTGCTTACACCAAGCTTCGATAACCACAAAATAAGTTCTTGAGCCTTCATGAATCTTTTTTCAAATATAATGATTATTTTTTTGTAGGTTTGACAATACAAATATTTTTCATACGCCTTTTGCATATTTCACCCCAAACAAAATACAAAACCCGAAAGTAAAACTCTCGGGTAAATTTTAAACCCTCTTTTCGGAAAGCCTTTTTTAAGAATACTTCAGTTCAAACTAATATACTTAATTATTACGAATGAATTAAAATATTGCCAACAATAAGAACACTGTACCTACAAATCCTAAGCCAATGCTCGAAAACCATAGCCATTTGCGATCTGCAATGGCACTGATGGCACAGAGGGCAATGGCAATTTGAAATAAAGTAACTCCCTTAGCCAGCGTATTGTGCATTGCCAGATGCATAGCTGAATGCTCTTCTTTATGTCGAGCGGTTTCTGAAATTTCAGCCTGTTCCTTTTTGTATTCTTCCATTTTGGCCAAATCTTTGGCGTAAGGTTCTTTTCCCATTTCTTGCATCATGCTCACCCTACTTTCTACTACCGAAGCTTTTATAGATTTAGCTTGGAAGTACGACCACTGATTGGAAGCCTGAATTTGCTCAATCATTGCTTCGTTGGCATAATGGCCTGCAAGAAGCGCTGTAATGGCGGCCAAAACTGCAAGCAATGCTGCAGTAAGTGCTACCTTTGTCACCCAACCACCGTTATTGTGGGCTTTGTGGTGAATGTGTTCGTGTAAATGTTCTGTGGGAACTTCGATTTCTGGCATAATTTAGTTTTTGATATTTTTTATTCGGGGACTAATATAATGGCATTTTAGAAAAAATAAAAAACAATGCAAAACCATTTTATATAACAGATAAATAAAGCGTAACACCTGTTTTCCAAAAGAATACGAAGCACCATTTTTAATTATTCCAAGTTAAAATTCAGGAAACCAACCATTCTTTTGCTTCATCTACTGTATCGAATGCCTTAATTTGAGTTGAAGAAAATGAATTGATTGCATTGAGCAACACCTTGCGAGTACCATGTACGCCAACCACGGCCTTCCGATAACTGAATTTTTTGACCCGTATATTTACTTTTTTAAGTTCTAAAAGCACCTCTGGAGGAGCATATGAACCTTCTGTATCCAACAGTTCAAGCAAGTTGGTTTTTCCCATTTTTCTACAACATCTGCAGTTTCATTCATCACCCGTATGGCATCTTCCGATGTCTTCAAATTTCGCCAATCTGAATAATAAATGGTTTTACCTTTATATTCTATAGGATAGATTCGTTCACTCATGATTCAAAGGTTTAATAAAATCAAAAATAAAATTCTCTAATATAAATTAAAACTAACCAAAAGGCAAAATATTATTGGTGAGGTACAGTAAAATAGAATATTGTTTCTTTGTTTATTTCTGATTCAAGCCAAATGCGTCCACCCAGCATATCAATATAAGCTTTCACTATGGCAAGTCCCAGACCTGTGCCTCCATAATTTACTTGTATATTCTTATCCCCTTGCCTAAATGGTTCAAATATATTACTGAACATACTTTTGGGAATACCTATACCGGTATCTTTAACAAAAAATTGAATTTCATGTTCAGAAATCTGGTATCCAAACTCTATATATCCCGTTTTTGTAAATTTGAATGCATTGGCAAGTAGGTGATTAAATATTTGTAATAGTTTTCCTTTATCGGTATACAGACCCATGTTTATATAATCCAAATCATGCTTTACAAACAAATCCATTCTTTTCTCCCTAGCTATTCCTTCAAATTTATGGGCAACCTCAGAAATGATGTCCCGAACATATATCTTCTCTTTAAAAATTTTAACTTGATTCTTCTCAATTGCCGAATAGGTAATAATATCTGTAATTGTATCCAAGAGTCTGTTTGAGCTAGATTGAATAATGCGAACAAAGTGTTTTCGTCGCTCAGAGGTGAGTCCAGGATCATCGAGAAACTCAGAAAAACCAATAATTGCATTCAAAGGTGTTCTGATTTCATGCGAAAGGTTTTGCAAAAAGGCAGTTTTAAGCTGGTTGTTTTCTTCTGCAATTACTTTTGCTTCACGCAATTTTAGGTTTATTTCACTCAGTTCCTCATTTATTTGTTCGTATTCCTGATTTTTAATCTGAAGGCTGAGTTTACTTTCTTCGGCAATAGTAACTGTACTTTTGAGCACAATTTCATTTTCGATGCGCCAAGTTATATCCTGTATAGAAATAATATTGAGGTCACTATCGGTAAACATAGATATTTCAACATATTTTTTCTTCCCATTCTTGCACAGAATACCAAATTCGATGCTCGGTGAAACCTGATTGTTTGCAATATTTCCATTTATATATTCGTGCCATTTAGTTCTGGCTATTTGTTGAAATTCAGAATCGGGATTAGTAGCATGAAACCAATCTTCGATAGATTTGATATCATTTTCGCCGAACCCAAATTTCAGGTGGAACTGACGATTTATGTGTATTACTTCGCCAAGTTTATTAGTTATCATGATAGGCACAGGGTTATACTCAATTGAATTTCGGAACATTTGCTGACTGGTATTGAGCAACATTCTTACTCTTAACTGCAGCTCGCTATAGTTCATAAGTATGAGTGCTACCACAAAACCACTAACAAAAAATACATGTAGAGCCAAAGTCAGGTGCTCAGGGCGCAAAACATTATCGCCACGTAGCAACGAATACCCCAACCCAACAAAAATGAGCCAAATAGACCCAGCCCCTAATATAGTAAGTGCAAATATCAGATGATTTCTTTTTGATTCAGGCAACTCGTTTAGCCCATAAATCTTGCGCAATACCGGCAGATGCGACAATGTGATGACTATTAACAAAAAGGAAGTAAACTGAATTACATCTTTGAAGAAAAAGCCGAACAAAATTTCAGTAGGGAGATAGCTTATTGTGTCTGATGCCGAAATAGGTGGATTCAGTGCTAATATGAACCCAAAAATAAATCTGTAGTAAATAAGAAGCAATGCAACCATAAACACCAACACTTGTAAGTACTTCTTCATGCGCTCAGGTATGCTTATGGCTTCATCTAATTTGCCAAGATAACCAGTAAAAGCGTAAATAATGGTATAAACCAGGCTAGTTGCCAAATTTGCCCAACCATTGTTGGCCCAAAGCCAAAAAGGATATAACGCCCCACCTGATACCGAAGCTATTATCGCATATGGCCAGCCATAAAACAAAGCTATAAGCATAGGAAACACAACCGACCAAGAAAGGTTCACTACTATGGTATCCCATTGAATATGAATCCCAAACTGAGAAAAAACAAAACCCAATACACCTGAAAGCACAGATAATAAAAGCTTTCTGTGCTTGAATACATCATGCTCAAACAGTTTTTTAATATACACTGCTACAAATTTACGATATATAGTCTATTTCTTTTGCATAGTAAAGTAAGCATATTTTAAGCTAAATTTTTGCCTTTAGTAAAAAATAAATCATTTTTATTGGATTCACCTCTGGATTCTATTTCCAGATAAGCTAGAAAAATATTCTATTTCCAGTATTATTGCTGAAATGAAATATGATTCAATAGTTTCAAAGTCGCCACAGTAATCGCCAAGCGGCAGAAAAGGAACCAATAAATCAGAAGCAGCCAAAGCTATAAGCTCTAAATATTTCTCAGGAATTAGATAATACTCCAAGACACTTGAATTCCGTGTTTACTGCGAGTTCATAAGTGCTTTTATACATGAGTGTAGCGCAAGAGTCTACAGTGAGCCAAATTCCAGTTATTGTGATAAAATACCAATACCTTTTACCCAACATATGCTATAATGTTTTATTCGATATTACGGCCATCATCACGAATATACAAACATTTTACGAAAAATTGGTTATTTGATTTTACAAACAACTATCTGACTTTTTTATTGCAAAAAAAATCGAATAACAATGTGTAGGTATTTCTTTGTCCGTGTCCGGTGAAGCTAAGCAGCGTATATATTTCTAATTATGAATTATTTAAAATTATAAAACATAGAATTGACATTTAAGTCAACCCTATGTTTTCATAAAACTACTACAACGATTGCAGCAAGACCAGGTTACTTTGTGTCATAATTTAAAAACACAAAAATGAACGAAGTAGTAATAGTATCAGCCGTGCGCACCCCCATCGGAAATTTCGGTGGCAGCCTGGCACCATTTTCTGCCGTAGAACTGGGTATACTTGCAGCCAAAGAAGCCATCAGGCGTGCAGGTATCAATCCGATTGAAATAAACGAAGCCATCATGGGCAATATTCTTTCGGCCGGATTGGGTCAGAATATAGCCCGCCAAATTTCAGTGCTGGCAGGCGTACCCGAGACCAGCCCTGCTATGACCATCAACAAGCTTTGCGGTTCAGGCCTGCGTGCCGTTTCTATGGCAGCACAGTTCATCATGCTTGGCGATGCCGAGGTTGTATTAGCCGGTGGTACCGAAAGCATGAGCAACGCCCCCTACCTGCTTCCAAATGCACGCTACGGATACCGCATGGATCACGGCCAAATACTGGATTCGATGATAAACGACGGCCTTACAGATGCGTTCAACCACTACCACATGGGCATAACCGCCGAAAATATAGCAGAGCAGTGGAACATTTCGAGAGCAGATCAGGACGAGTTTGCACTCAATAGCCAACTCAAAGCCGAAGCTGCCCAAAAAGCCGGCAAATTTGTAGATGAGATAGTACCTGTTGCCATTCCGCAAAAGAAAGGCGACCCCATCATGTTTGCTGCCGACGAATTTCCAAAACATGGCATGACTGCAGACAAGTTGGCAAAACTACGTCCGGCATTCAAAAAAGACGGTACTGTAACCGCCGGAAATGCCAGTGGCATAAACGATGGAGCTGCCATGCTTATAGTTATGAGCGCACAGAAAGCCAAAGAACTGAACCTAAAACCTTTGGTACGCATAAAATCGTATGGCAATGCCGCCCTCGACCCAAAAATAATGGGATACGGTCCGGTACCTGCTACTAGAGCCGCGTTGCTGAAAGCCAAAATGAGCATCAACGACATAGAACTGATAGAGGCAAACGAGGCATTCGCATCACAATCGCTAGCTGTAGCCCGCGACTTGAAACTAAACCCTGAGATAGTAAATGTAAATGGGGGCGCCATAGCACTTGGTCATCCCATAGGCGCATCGGGTGCGCGTATACTCACCTCGCTCATATACGAGATGAAAAGAAGAAATGCAGCCACCGGCCTCGCTACACTTTGCATTGGCGGCGGACAAGGCACTGCTCTCATAGTTGAAAATATGTAATTTAATCACTTTAGGATAAAAACTTAATTAAAATGAAACGTTTAGAAAACAGAGTAGCCATCATTACAGGCGGTGCCGACGGACTTGGTCGCGCAGGTTCTATTAAATTTGCGCAAGAAGGTGCTACAGTCATCATTTGGGATATGAATGAAACCAAAGGAAATGAAGCCGCAGCCGAAATAAACAATTTAGGTGGTAAAGCAGAATTTGTAAAAGTGAATACCGCAAATTTTGCGGAAGTAGAAGCAGCTACCCAACAAGCATTCGATAAATACGGCAAAATAGACATTCTGATAAACAACGCAGGAATAACCCGCGATGCAAGCATCAAAAAAATGACTTCAGATATGTGGCAGCAGGTAATTGATGTGAACCTTACAGGCGTTTTCAATTGTGCCAAATGCGTAAGCAATTTTATGGTAGAAGCCAAATACGGTCGCATCATCAATACCTCATCGGTAGTAGCGCTGTACGGAAACTTCGGACAAACCAACTATGTGGCTACCAAAGCAGGTGTAATAGGTATGACTAAAACCCTTGCGCGTGAGCTTGGTCGCAAAGGCGTAACTGTGAATGCAGTTGCACCCGGATTCATAGCTACCGAGATGGTAAAGAAAATGCCCGAAAACGTAATAAAGGCCATGGAAGAAAAAATACCACTGGCTCGCTTGGGTGTGCCCGATGATATTGCAAATGCTTATCTTTTCTTGGCCAGCGAAGAAGCATCGTATGTAAATGGTGCAGTGCTGAGCGTAGATGGTGGAATAACCATTTAATATAAAACTTAATAGCAGGGGAAGTTCATGGCTTCCCCTTTTATCTAAAAATAAAATACTTATACCCAAATGAATCCACAAATAATAGCCACCTGGATAGTAATAATACTCTACGCGGCCCTCATACTCTACTTTGTAGTGAAAGGTGCAATGCGCATAAAAGACATGAAAGACTATGCCGTGGGGAATATGAATTTCTCACCGGCTTTCGTGGGCTTATCGTTGGCAGCCGCCATGACCAGTGCTGCTACCTTTGTTATCAATCCCGGGTTTATAGCCAACTATGGCATAAGTGGATTGCTTTCATATGGAGTTTTCTTCCCTATAGCTTCACTGGTTTCGTTGATAGTGCTTACCAAAAGTTTCCGCAGGTATGGATCGGCCAACAAGGCATTATCGCTGGCCAGTTGGCTGGGTAGCAGATACCAAAGTAGTGGCTACAGGCTTTTCATAGCCATACTTAGCGCCCTGCTTATTACTTTCATCGTACTCATACTGGTAGCCGTGACCAAGGTTATAGCCAATGCACTGGCCATAAACGAGGTATACACACTTGCATTTTTTGTGGTATTCGTTTTCGGATACATGATGTTTGGGGGCGCCAATTCAATGGTGTACACCAACACCATACAAGCCATGATAATGATAGTAGTAGCCATCATACTCATAGGCAGCGGTTACAAGTATCTTACCGATGGTTTTTCGGGACTTGCCGACAGACTAAGTGCCATAGATCCATTGCTTTTGGGCGCTACATACCCTACTAGTCCGCTATTCAGAGACATGTTCGAAATCATGGTTGCCCAAATGGTAGTAGGCGCCGCCGTAGTGTGCCAACCACATATCATTACCAAATCATTGCTTCTTAAAAATGAAAGCGATGTGAATAAATACCTCATCACAGCTGTTATCATTCAAAGTTTATTCTTTTCAGTAGTTATAGCAGGACTATGGGCTCGTATGGAGTTTCCTGACCTGATGCTCAACGGTAAACCTTTGGGTGTAGATGGTGTGATTTCGGCTTATGTGATAAAGGTATTTGCATCAGGCTTCGTAGCTATCGCCATCGGGCTTGTTGTAATTATCGGATTGATAAGCGCAGGGCTTTCAACCATCGAAGGACTCATACAAAGCCTTTCTACAACCATCACCAACGATATACTCATGCGTTTCAAATCGGTACAAGCTCTTACAGATAAAAAGCAAATTCAGATGAACCGCATTATCATAGGTGCAATGGCAATTATCGCTTTTATACTTTCACGCGAACAACTGCTGCACCCAAAACTGAGTGTAGCCATTTTTGCACAAAATGGAGTGTATTCATTTTTCTCCATCGTATTTGTGCCCATACTACTGGGGATTTTTACCAAAAACAAAAATCAAACGGCAGCCATTGGAGCAAGTATTGTAGCCTTAGTGATGTATTTTACCACTTACTATTTGTTGCCTTATCTACTTACCAGTCATGGCATTTCATTTGGATTTATGGATACGTATATGAAGGATAAAATACAGAACCCTGCCATTTCGGCCACCGTAGCCATCACCTTCTCTCTGCTTGCAGGACTTTTGCTGCATTTCAAAGAAGCCAGACAGTTACAAAAAGCTTCAAACTAAATTGAATTATG
>JAIFMY010000047.1 GCA_020048155.1 Bacteroidota bacterium | reverse complement strand
ACCAATAAGCCGCAAGAAAAAAAGAAATGGAACAGGAGGAGATAATTCAACTTTGTAAAAGTTTCGTTCGTGAAAAATTTTCGAACGAACCCACCGGGCACGATTGGTTTCACATTGAACGGGTGTTTAAACTCTCGGAATATATTGCTAAAAGAGAAGTCTGCGATGTATTCGAAGTGCAGCTGACCGCCCTTTTTCACGATGTGGCCGATTGGAAGTTTACAGTGAATAGCGAGGCCGAAACCCAAAGAATTGTACATGATTTTTTAGAACCCTTTCATGTAGATAAGCAATTGGTAGATAGGGTGGTAGATAATATTTCGCAAATATCTTATAAAGGTGCAGGTACCCAAACTATACCCCGCACCAAGGAGGCACAGATAGTGCAGGATGCCGACAGGCTGGAAGCCTTAGGTGCCATAGGCATTGCACGTGCGTTTGCATATGGTGGCAACAAGCTCAGGGAAATTTACAATCCGGACGTTCCGCCTGTGATGCATCAAACTTTTGAGGATTACAAAAAAAGCAAAGGTACTACCATCAACCATTTTTACGAAAAATTGCTTCTGCTCAAAGATTTAATGAATACCGATACGGGCAGGAATATTGCAGAAGAACGGCATGCATTCATGCAGTTATTCTTACAAAAGTTTTATGATGAATGGGAGGTAAGACTGAACGAGAATGAATAATTGATAGAATAAGGAAATTTGCTGTAAATCAACTTTCGAACTCTATGAATTTATTCAGCATTTTACTGAAATCCTTAATATTGATAGGTTTTATCAAATAATCATCAAACACTGTTTGGTAAATATTCCTCTCGTTTTCCAGTATGTAGGCAGTTTGTGCCACTATTGGTACTTCGGGTAGAATTTTTCTTACTTTGGCAGTGGCTTCAAAGCCATCCATGATTGGCATTTTTATATCCATGAGTATAAGCGAAAGATCATGGTTTTTGTAGCTCATTTCTACACATTCCTCACCATTTTTTGCGTGAAGGAGTTTAATATTCATTTCACGAACTATTTCCTCGAAATATTGGAAATTGTATAGTTCATCGTCGGCAACCAGTATGGTAATGGTGTCACCGTTTTTTATCTTTTTATGCTTAGGCAAAGTAACATCGGTATTGAACTGATGCGGCAATGAAAAGTAAAAAATGCTGCCTTTTTGAGTTTCAGATTCAAGACGAATGCTGCCACCCAGCATTTCTGTGAACGCCTTGGCTATGGTGAGCCCAAGGCCGGTACCTCCATAAAATCTGCTGGTATTGGGGTCGCCTTGTACAAATCTTTCAAAAATCAATTCTCTATACTTTTCTGCAATGCCAATGCCTGTGTCTTTTACAAAAAACTCAATGATTTTTTTATCTTCTATATATTTAAAAGCGTATCCAATTTCAACAGCACCTTTATGCGTAAATTTTACTGCATTAGAAATAAGGCAATTGAATATTTGAGCAACTTTATTACGGTCGGTGTTCAGATAATTTGCCATTTTACTCACCGGAGTACTTATAATGAATTGAAGTCCTTTTGATGTGCACAAACTTTCAAAATTTGAGCGCATTTCTTCCAGTATCGGAGCTATCTCAAAATTGGACTTATTTATTTTTTCCTGATGTGTTTCGAGCGATGATATGGTAAGCACATCTGTAACAATATTGAGCAATTGGTTGCTGGCATTGTGAATGATAGAAATAAACATATCTCGCTTCTCATCTTGCAAATCGGGGTTGCCAAGTATTGAGGCAAAGCCGCAAATGGCATTGAGCGGCGTACGTATTTCATGACTCATATTTTGCAGGAATGCCGATTTCAGTCGGTCGCTTTCTTCAGCTTTATTTTTGGCCTCAGCCAATTCTTTTTGTATAAGCTTATATTCAGTGATGTCTTTTACAATTCCTGTCAATTGCAAACTTTTTCCTTCGTCATCCAGAATCATCTCATCTGCCAGACCAAGTACGTATTTTGAATGTCCCGTTTTGGTATTTATTCTGTATTCTACCGGTATGGGTTTGTTTTCCTTAACTACAGATCTGTTCGATTCTTCAACTGCGAGCCTATCATCGGGATGTATGGCTTCTTGTATTACATCTGCCAAATTACCACTGAAAGTTTCTTTACTTATGTCAAAAATCCGATACATCTCATCAGACCACCAAAGTCTGTTTTCTTGTATGTACCAAATCCAGTTACCAGTATTGGCTGTTTTCTGGGCATTGGCAAGTTGTCTGGCACTTTCTTCCAGGTTTTCCTTGGCTCGGTGCAACTCTACGTTCTGCGATTTGTATTCTTCATTGAGCGCAGCATATTCCGAGTTTTGTTGCCGCAGAAAATCTTCGCTTTCTGATACCAATTTTTGCATGGTATCGCGTTTAAGCATTTCTTTTTTCAACCTTTTGTAGCTAAAAAAGGAAAAGGCAACGATGAATAATAAAATGATGATATGCGTAAAAACAAGGCTTCTGATTTTTTCGTTGGAAATGGAATTGTAAACATCCATTGGCACTGAAACGCTTATTCCACCTCGTACTTCCCCAAGTTTGTAACCTTGCACTGAATGGCATTTCAGACAAGATTTTTCAACTTTCATTGCATGCATAAAACGTGTATATTCCACACCGTTTATCGTTTCCAGGCTGGTGTATTCTTCTATTCCTTGTTCGAACATTCGAAGTACTTTACTTTCCCATTCATCGGGTTTATTTCCCGGGCGTATAGGCTTTAAACTGGTTATGTGCCCTTTTACACCATACTGCAAATCGGCCATTTGATGAACCTGACGGGTCATATAGGCCGGGTTTATAAGTGTAAGTCTTTTGCCGGTGGTAGTGGTAATGTCTCTGTCTGGGATAAAACTTAGATAGGGTGATGGTGGGGTGCTGTCGGTAATAGGAACGTACACACCACCGTGGGTGGCAGCCCATCTTCTGTACAAAAGGTCTTTGTTGTAGCTCGCACGTGCTTCAACCACGGCGAATTCGGTATTTGTATCCAGTTCTTTTTTGATATTTATACCTAGGGATATACCTATAATAATAGTGATTACAATTGTGAATTGTATGAAGAATAACTGAACATATTTAATTTCTTTATTCATCTGCAGCAGACTATCGAAAATACATTCGAGCCGGCACAAAGCTTGTCTGTAATTTTTTTAAAATTTATTCCGGTTTCTAAATTTAAGACTTTATTACTGAATTGCATTCAGATTTAAAATAAATACTGATTTTATTTATTTTTATTTTAATTCTGAAATCGTAAATGTTTGAATACTATTTTGCTAAGATGGAAAGTGTCGGATTATCATTTCTGCAAAAATGGCTCCCAGAAGTATTAAACTCACCCAAGCAATGGTTTTGATGGTTTTGTTTTCTGAATTATTGGTTTGGATTTGATTTTCAATCAATTCCATTTTTGCTGTAATGGAATCCATGTTTTTGTACATTCCTGAAACTTGCTGCGAGAGCAGGTCGAACTGGGTTGGGAAATCAATTTTGTTTATTTTATTGAATAAAACAGCAGTTGACTGACCAAGCTCTTCATATTCAGTCAGCAATGTGTTCATTGAGTCTATATTTTGCTGATGCGCATCAGCAAATTTTGTGATCCGATTCTCAAAAGTTTCAAATGTATGCTCGAAACGCTGTGTGTTTTCTCTGTATTGCTTATCCAGATAATCCTGGTTTTGCTTCTCAGTGCGCAGCGTGAGGCGGGTGTATTCTTCCAGCAATCGCGATTGTTCGGTCAGGAACTGTGAATGCTTGAGCGTGAGTCCGTCTATTTGGTGTTTTGTATGCAGAAACACTTGATCCATAGCCGCATCGCTTTTGTCGAAGCTACTTTTAAGTTTGCCTTCGGTAGCTTCCAGAAATGCTTTGGTTTGTGCTTGGGTTTCCTCGAATAGTATACCCAGATGCTTCACTTGTTGCTCGTGGTTGGCTACCAGGGTGTTTATCTCATCGCGTGTGTAGGTTGAGGTTTCATCTACAGCGTTTTTGTAGTATTCGAGTACTTGCTGCAAATGCTGGCTGTAATTGGCTTGTATGGCTGAAATGGCATCTATAACCTCATTGGCTATTTGCCCTGCTTTGTGTATGTGCGTTACTGCTGCATTGAGTGAGTTCAGTTCGTCTTGCAGTTTTATCAGTTCTTCGTTTATTAGTTCTTTCATCTGTAAATATTTTTTTATTAAAGTCAGATAGTATCAGCGAGGTGCATTTTATCCGTTAGCATCAGCGCTGCTGCCATATCCTTCCAGAAATTTTTTGTTGAATGATTGAATCCAGTTTGTGTGTAAATTTAGCTCAATAATTGGTTTGGCGTTTGAAAAATTTTGAGGTGAATGAAAATTCAAATTTTCTGCAATTTTGTTCAAATTTTCAATAAACTCGGCTGTACTTGTTTTTTTATTTCTCCTATACATATTCATGGCTGTAGCAAGTTGTTTACCAGCCTCGTACATGCGTCGGTCGGCGCGAGGTACTGCCAGTACGCCGCTATATCCGTGCAAAGCACGTATCATGTAATTCGAGTCGTTGTTTTGCAATATGCGTCCGGCACTGTTATTCAGATTTTTCCATAAGTGTCGGCTACCTTTTACCTCTTTTATATAGTTTTCTACCAAATCGAAGCTGAGCTTGGTCAGGTTGTTTGAGTCGGCCAGCAAGTTGGGATGCAAATCGCGGTTGGCATACCTGAAGTGAATAGAATCATTGATAAAATTGGTGATTCTATCATGATTTTTTTTCTCTTTTCCTTGCTCTTCGCGGGCTATTTGGTAGAGTTTTTCGGTGAAAGTGATTTGTTCTTCTGCTACGGCATATACCTCGTCCCATATAAAATCGAGCAATATTTGCGCTACTTGCAGCGATGGTGGTTTTTGTGTGCTGAGTGTGGCTTCCGTTTTCCTGTTGGCATCGCCTTCCGAAATATAGCGGCTGAAATATGTACTCAGTAGCTCTTTTATTTGCTCATTGGAAACCGGAATGAGGAGTACTTCAAATTCATCCAATTCAGGCACATAAAAGAAATTCTCAATAAGACGAACTGCGAGCAGTTTACTTAGAATATAGGCAGTTTGTGAGGTGTTTCGTATTTTTTCAAAATGCTGCAAAATGGGCTCAGGAATATCATTTGAGCCAATAGCTTGCTTTAGTTTGCCCAGGGTTTTGAGCTTTTGCATCCATTCAAATGCTGAAAGACTTTGGTTCCATGTTTCCCAAATTTCACTCAGTCCCGGTTTCTTTTCAAATGCATCATCGGCCCATTTCTGAACCTGCGAAACTGAAAAATTGGTTGCCGGCACAAATAAGGTACGTTTGGTGGCTGTGCGGGTTGCTACGCGCAATATCCCGTTTGTTTTGCTTACAGTGGCCGTTTGGTTCAGCCATTTGTTTACATATTCGTCTTCATGCATCCATTTTTTAGTAAGATCTGCGCCTCTTTTCACAAGTTTCAGATAGGCAGCGTCCGCTACTTCAATGGCCCAGTTTCGCTCGTCTATTGTGCCAAGTATCTGGCCTTTGTTGTTGTACACTTCCAACAGAAAAACTTCCTTGCTTTTGGTGCGCACCTGCACTTCAAAATCTGCAAATATACTCAGTGCATATTCTAGCTTTTGTTTCCAGCTTATTTCCGGCGAATGAGTCTCATGAAGCAATTCATACAGAATGTTTTGCAGGTGATTTTTATTTTTAATATTCCTGTAAAGAATTCGTTTGGCGTAGGCAGTTTCAATGCCTGAATCCAGGTTGCCTATGAGGGTAACATTGGCCTGTGTGCCGGGAGAGGTTGTATTGAGCAGTTGTGCCAACGCATCGAGCGACTGTGGCATTACCAACTGTATTATATCGGTCACATCGTCGAACGAGGAGGCAAATGTTACTTCGTAATTGGCCACTAGGGTATCCAATTTTCCCGATTCAAATTCTGAAACAGCCTTTTCGTTTTGTTCAAAATTCTGCGAGTTTTTCCAGGAAGCATCGGTAAGATTTTTCTGAAAAACACCGGTTTTAAGTCCCGAAGATTTGAGCTTTAGCTTATTTCCAATGGAATCGCCTGTAGTGTCGAATGTACCTGTGGGGGAGAAGATAAATGGGGTAGTGAGTAAAATTTTAAATTTATCGCCCCTCTTTATTATTTGGTCGGTGTGTTTCAGTAAACTTATCTGCTTGCGGTTATTGTACAGAAACTCGTCTTGCTGTGGGTCGGTTTGTAGGGTGTACTCAGTTTCTATAAACTTGAACTTGAATCTGTTGGCAAGTGGAATGCCTATTTCTACACAGTCCGCACGGTCTATATTGAATTCCTGACAAATATCTGCCACTACCATATCAGGCTGAAGTTCGGTAAGTGCCAGAAGTGAAACTCCCCATTCAGCAGGCGAATTTTCGAAAAAGCTACGTATTCCGGAAAGCCAGGGTTTGTAATTGCTCGACCATTCTGAAACTGTATGTGCTTCGTCGATAATAATTTGTCTTATTTTTTTGTAAAAATCGGAGCTGAGTAGCAATTCTGAAAATGCTTTATCGCGCAATACCTCGGCACTAAGCACGCAAAACTGAGGGGTATGCTGAAGAAGTATGTCTGCAGTTTCTTCCCAGTTTTTTCCCGAGGTCTCAAATTCGGTGATGATGTGGTATGAGTCTATATGTATTTCATCGAATCTTTTGCGATGCTCGTAGGCTGCATATGCATCGGGCTCTATGAGCAAGGTCAGACCCGGCTGAAAGAAACCGCTCAGATGCGATGAGGTACTTTTGCCTGTTCCCGCCGCTACCGAAACCAGCGTATTGCGGTTTTGGAGCATAGGTTCAAGTATCTGGTACTGTATGTCGGTCAGTTTTTTAATCCTGAAAATATTTTGAAGGAAATAGTCGTATGCATCCAGATGTAGAAGATACTCTCCTCTTTTTTCTTTCCTCTTTTCGGTAAATTCCCTGAATTTTGCACTATTGTCTACCAATACACTATTATCGGTATACAAATGTAATGCATTTCTGAGGTGTACGTATGGTGTTTGTGTTTCGGGAAAAGTGAAACCACGAATTTCGGTCTGGCTGAGTATCGCAGTATCTATGATGGCATTGTACTGGTCGGGATTCTTAAATTGCTGAATATCTTTGCGTTTATTGCCGTATTCAATATTCAGTTTTGCATTTTTAAATTCGGCTGTTCCAAAAGAGGTAACAGTAATCTCGGGCAATCTGTTTCTTTTGCCTTCGAGCCTGAAAAGTGCTGCCATGAGCTGCTTGAAATCTTCAATGGCAAGCCATGCTGCGGGCACATCTCTTTCAATGAAAGCCAGTTTCCATAAATCGGCTTCCAGATTCAATTTGCCGCTGCGTATAAGTTCCAGAACGGCAAGTTGAATGCGGGCTGCCTGCATAGGAGCAAGCGAGTATTCCAGCGCGTGCAGACCCTCTTCGGTCAGATAGAGTGGTTCTGTAAAATTCTTTTTTACTACATTATAAAAACCAGTGGAAGTAGCCTGACGCAACGGCTCCATCAGTTCTTTTATCTTATTGAACTGATAAACCGGAAACCTATGTGTAATCCATCCGTTAGCTTTTAGGCAAGAATCGCGTAGTGCGTCTATTTTCTTCTGAGTCTGGTTGTTGGGGATGTTTTCTTCTATTTCTATTACAAAACCTTTTGTGCCATTAGGGGCAGATGGGAGCCTGAGCACAAAGCCAACCGGAAGCAATGCAGCTTCGCGCGTGGCAGGTGTTAGTTTGCTCATAAACTCATGCTGCAACCTGATGTTTGGACGCAAAAGACTTAGGAAATCGATCCGGTAACTAAAAAACTGGTACATGTGTTTACCCAGGTATGCAGGCACGTAGGAGAAAATGAAATTTTCGAGAAAGCCACCTGAAGTTTCATTCAGTTTTATATCAAATGAGTTTGAAAAATCAAATGGAATGTTACGTGGGTCTACTGTGTGAAGCGCTTGAATGAACTGTTCTTCAAGTTTCAGTCCGGCCTCATTCAGTAAATATTTTATTTTATTCGATTCAGGATTTTGAGGGGATGCAAAGCCAAACAACTGAGACAATTTTTGTTCCAGGTACATGCTCGCAGGCGAAGGGCTACCCCGTTGTATCATATTCTGAGCGATACTATACACGGGTGAAATTTGGTTCTGGAATATTTTGGTGGTCTGGTTTACCGAATATTCGAACTCGCAAAGCAATTGCAACAAATATGCTGAATCTGATGTGCTTCCGGAATTTTTACCCGAATTTAATATTGCTTCAACTGCGTAACCTGCTTTCAGTTTTTTCATACTTTTTGGTTGGTGGCAACACACATTAAACACGTGAAATTATTAAAAAACATACATATAGCCTATTTTTATTAAACTTATTTTTCATCCATACTCAACTATATATCACTACACTATGTGTAATACAAAGAAAATGAGGGAAATAATATGGGCAAAAAAGTTATTAACAGGTATTGTTTTTTATCGGCTCTTATACAGTTTTGAAGCAAAAAAGCAGGTAAAATCTATATTGTGAAAATAGATTATACCTGCTTTTTCAAAATCATCAAAATGTTATTTCCGGGCTTTCATGCTGAACCAAACCATCTGTAAGTGGATAGATTTTTTCCAATAATTGGAATCGTGTTTACCGGGCATACTTACATACACATGTGGTATGCCTAGCTCAAGGCTTTTAGCATGCAATTTTGCGTTTACATCGCTGAATACATCTTCGGTTCCGCAATCGAAATAAAATTCTGTATTTTTCCCTTTGAGTTTCTCTACATTAAACAATACAGAGTTTTCCTGATATTTTTTTTCGAATTGTTGTCGGTCGCCTAGTACTTTGGCTATTCCAAATTGGGCAGTGTTTGGAGTGAGGTCTACCACGCCACTTGTGCTTCCGGCTGCTTTGAAAAAGTCAGGATTGCTGAGGAAAAGCAACAAAGCGCCATGGCCACCCATGCTTAAACCTGTCACAAATACATTTTTCGGGTCGGCGGGCGAGCTTCTGAATACTGCGGGCATAAGCTCATCAAAGAAAAAACTTTGAAATTGAACATCGCTAAGCTTGTGGCTGTTTACATACCATGAGTCATAGAAACCATCAGGACATACGACTACGAATTTATAATCATCGGCCAGTTTTTGTATGTCTACCATATTATGCCATTGCATATACGAGCCCGACCAACCATGCAATAACACTACCACCGGGTATTTAAGTCCCGTACTATCACTTTCAGAGGGTTTGGCTATGATGACTGTATCTGCACCGGGCATTAGTTTGGTGGGCATTATATACATGTCCTGTGCATATGTATTTGCAGTAAATAGGTATGCAGCAAGAAATAAAATTGAGATAAAACGCATAATAACTTTAATATTAATTGAGTAATGAATTGGTGGTAAGCCAGTTTTTTATATCTGCAAAAACTTCGTCTTTGTTTGTTTCGTTGCAGAGTTCATGCCTGGCACCTGCATATATTTTCATTGAAACGCTCTGAATGCCGGCCGAATTATACATTTTATAAACTTTTTCCACTCCTTTTCCATACTCACCCACTGGGTCGCCATCGCCCGAGATGAATAGGATTGGCAAGTTCTTGCGTATTTGTGCTATAGCTGCATCCGAATTAATGAAATCTATGCCTCCGTTTATGTCCTTCCAAAACTGATTTGACATATAAAATCCACAAAATTTGTCGGCTATGTATTCTTTTACAATGTTTTCGTCGCGGGTAAGCCAGTCGAAATCTGTTTTTTTGTTGGCTATTCGCTTGGTGTATGGGCCAAAAACGGTATTGAATATAAATTTGCTTTTGTAATGTATGCCTTTGGTTTTAATCATGTATGCGGTGATTAAATTTCCTAATTTTGCAATAAACCCCGGATGTGCACCTGTACCACTCAGTATAAGCCCGCTTATAAGTTGCGAATGGCTTGCAGCATAGGTACGTACTACAAATGAACCCATGCTGTGCCCGAAAAGCACAAGAGGTACTGCAGGATGATGTTCTGCAATGTAGTTGCTTATTTGTACTTGATCTTTTACCAGCCAGTTCCAGCCATCGGCATCGGCCAAGTGACCCAGCATTTCATCGTTGGGTACCGAGTAGCCATGCCCGCGCTGGTCAGAAGCATATACTTCTATGCCTATAGAATTGAGGAATTTTGCAAAGTGAGCATACCGAATTGAGTGTTCGGCCATGCCATGCACAATTTGAAAAATGAGTTTTGGTGTAGAACTGGTGGGCCAATGGTTTATGTGAATTTTGTGTCCGTCTGGCGCACTAAGTTTGAATTGATTAGCCATTTTCTTTTAAATTGGTTAGATTTTAATATTTAGTTTTTTGAATAAAATTTGAAAGGGTAGCAGATACTTCAGAATCTTTCTTGCAAAATATGCCGGGTTGTCCTATAAGGGCATCCATTTCTATGTATTCACCGGTTGTGAGAGTAAAAACTTTACCACTCCATAGGTGTACCCAATTGCCCTTGGGCAAATACACTTTTAGATGGCTTTGTTTTTCATCGGTAACCGGAGCTACTATAATATCGGCTCCCAGCATAAATTGCTGATAGCTGATTTTATGGGTTTCTATATCTTCGGGGTAATGCAAAAACATATGACGTACTACCGGCATGCCTGTGGTAGCTGCTTCTTGTATGAGTTTTTTTCTGTAATCAAAAAGTGCGGCATACAGTTTTCCGAAATACACAAAATGCTTATGCCCGGTTATATTGGTATAAAATTGGAAGTTCTCATCCGGTTTATTGCCTTCGTGTGTGCGGTATATGGTGGTAAAAGCGTTGAGCTCGCACCATCGCAAGAATAGCTCTTCGCTTCGTTTCATATTGAGGGGCCAGCGGGTGATGGCTGTATAGCCGCCAATGTCGGAATGATTGTATGCAAAGCCCGAAAGTCCGCTGCTAAGTAGCCCTGTGATGGAAGATTTTAGGCCATCGTATTCGTCCCAGGTTGTATTCTGGTCGCCCAGCCAAAACAAAGTAGAATATTTAGGACTGCGTGAATAGGCAGAACGCATAAAAAATACAAAACTTCCGGTGCTATCGGCCTCATCAATGGCTTGTCGGTTTATTTGAGCCCAGCGCTCCGGATATCGGTTATGCTCGGTTGAAGCAATCCCATCGTAAAGCACGGATTCCATAGGCAGTGCTTCGCCAAAATCGGCCATCCATCCCTTGCTGCCATTGCGAATCAAATTTTCTTGAATTACCTGTTTTATCCATGTATTGGTTTCAGGGTTAGTGAGGTCGAGTATGGCTGCGCTGAAATCGGTATTGAGTAGCATCATTATTTCACCACTTGCATCTTTCACCAGCAAATTTTTCTCTGATGCTTCATTGAGTAGGTTTTTCTCGTGATTCACGTTTGCAGATGCATCTGTAAGAAATGGATTGATGTAGGTTAGAATTTCAGTATTATTTTCGAGCATTTCAGAGTGTAGAATTTGCCAACCGGAATAATGAGCTTTATCCAGTTGCCAATTCCACCAGAGCTGTTTTCCAAAACTTGTAATACGCTGTCCTACCCAGTCTTGCAGCCAAAGTGCAGCTATGGGCATGCTATCGTTTTTGAGTGTTTGTATGGTCTGACTTACCTTGTGGGTGCCGCCTTGCATACCTACTATTGCTCCCCGGGTTATCCAATCGGGCAAAATTCTCATTTTCCCGCACCATTCGGTGTATTTTTCTATCAGCTTTTGTGGGGAATCTGCATTCAGTATGTTTGCCGAAATTTCGGAGCTATTCGCGCTTATCTGCACCGAATTTTCGTTTCTGAAATCGAAAACCGAATATTCGTAATTTTCGAGGTAAAAAGAGTATAACCTGCTGGAAGTAAAATGTGGTACCGATGCGTAAGACGTAAACTCATTCCCCCCGGCTTTGGCAACCAGATTTACAAGGGTGGTAACAGGCTGTTTCCCTCGGCCTATGCCTTGCTCAGATATGAATACCGGAACACGATACCCGTTGAGTCTGAAATGGGTAAATTGGGTGCCGAGGCCAAAATAGGACTCCTCCTTTTCGGTAGCCATTTTTATGTACGTGCGGTTCACTTTTTTGTGATTCACTTTCAGGTTCATATGTACTTTCCCCGAATCGGGTACGCTTATGCTGAGCAGGTATGGGGCAGAATCCTTGTTTTGCGAACTCAGGGTTCCTGTTATGAATACACTCTCTGCATTCTGGTATATTGAGTCGATGGTTTGTTCTGAGAAAATAAGTTGCAAATCTTCTTTTATATCGAATGATCCGCGATGTTCGGCAGCCTGAAAGTCTAAAACCGATGCTTGAATAAAACTTTCGTTGGCCACTGAGCTGAAAATATTCTTTCCTGTATTTATGTCTCTTATAATGAATGTATAAGACTTGTTTCCAGTCCAAATGCAAACGAATGAATTTACCTGAAATTTCATTTCTTTATCAGTAGCTTTAATTCTACCATATATGGCTTGTGGTTGTCGGAATACATTAAAGTACAAATAGATGGAGAATGTAATAATAAAAATGGCTATGATTGAAACCAGATAAATGAGCTTTTTTCCCTTTTTTTTCATAATATTGCAGCGTTTACAAATTCATGAATTTGAAACAAATTTGAATCTCAAAGTTCTAAAATTAAAAATTTGTTAGCAATTGCAGAATTTTAATTCAAAATAACTCACGAATGTTTTGTAGCTTTCAATTAAAGAAGAAATTATAAAAGCAGATATTCTATGAAAAAGAAGGTGCTGGTTACTTATCAAATTCCCAAAGAGGGCATTGAAGAACTATTCAAAGAATTTAGGGTAGTTTATCCGGAAAATGAAAAATTTTCAAAAAAAGAAATTGAAAAAACTATTTCTTCTTTTGATGCAGCCCTCTCCATTTTCTCCGAACCGTTTGACAGGGATATAATCACTCAGGGTATTAATTTGAAAATCATTGCTAACTATGGAGTTGGATACAACAATATAGACATTGATTTTGCCACCGAGCGCGATATTGTAGTTACCAATACACCCGATGTAGTTACTAATCCTGCTGCAGAGCTTACTTTGGGGCTCATGCTATCTATGCTCAGGCGTATACCTGAACTCGACCGAAAAATGCGCGTACATGGTTTTGAATGGGGAGCCATGAAAAACTTAGGTACTACACTATGCGGCAAAACCGTCGGTATCGTAGGTATGGGAAAAATTGGTCAGGCTGTTGCACGGCGATTGTCAAATTTTGGAGTAAAAATATTATACACTAAAACCACACCCCTTTCTTATGATGTTGAGAAACAGTTGAATGCGCATTTCGTTTCTTTTTATCAACTTATTCAGGAATCTGATATCATCTCAATACATCTTCCACTTAAGTCTGATACCCATCATCTGTTCAACGATAAACTTTTTACCCAAATAAAGCCCGGTGCTCTTATCATAAATGCATCACGTGGCGCCATTATTGAAGAAAAATCGCTGGTAAGGGCTATTAAAAGCGGCGTAGTTGGCGGTGCTGCCTTGGATGTATTTGAACATGAGCCTATTGTGAGCAAAGAACTATTGCAAATGGAAAACGTGGTAATGGTTCCGCATATAGGTACAGCCACTTACGAAACCCGGGTAGATATGGCAAGGGTGGCTGCGCAAAATATTATTGCATTCTTCAGAGGTGAAATTCCACCCAATGTTGTGAATAATACTTTGTATCATTGATGTTTAGATATAGTATTTATTGTTTATGTCAGTTTGTAAGTTGATGTAAATCACTTCAAATGATGCAATGTTTCAATAAAATATAACAAAAATCATTTTTTTTAAACCACTCACTTCGCTAATTTTGTAACATCTAAACTTGAAAAACTGAATTATGTTTTTGGTTGGTTCTATAGGTCCATTACTTCCTTACCTGCTCATATTGCTTATGCCATTACTTATGGCCGGCCTGCAGGATTTTGGTAAGTATGAGACTGAACATCAGAACGAACCTAAAGTCAGTGAAATTAAGTCTGTTCAGTCTCAGGACGAATCCCGGAATACGACACATTTTGATAACCATTCATATTCAGCTGTTTTATTCAACAGTAATTCACAAAAGGTGATACTTGCGTATTTCGTTTTATACGAATGCCCTCAGCAAGCAAATCCCTACTTTTCGCCGGCTAGGCACTTATTCAGGCTGAAAGCCCCTCCAGTTTTTCTCTCATAGTATGCACTTATTCTCAGGATACTCTTTTTTATAGAGATTTTCCGGAATAAGGTTTTTCCCGCATACATAAAAAATCCCTCAAATTATTATTCAACAATTTGTTAGGTTTATATTACTGAAAGAGGTATGACAGGTGTTTTTATAGCCACGTAAACTGGGGAATAGAACTACCAGAAAATCATACCTCTTTTTTTATCAATCATTTTCTTATTTTAAATATTTCTCATTCTTGGTTTTAGAATGTTATAAGATTATAACTATACAATTTATGAAAAAAATAATACTTCATTCTATATATTTCTTTGTATTTATAGTATTGGCGTCGGAAATATATGCCCAAGACAGACTAACCACTCCTCCGGACTCTATGGAGGTGCAGATGCATACTGTTTCGGTTACTGCCGAAAAACGTGAGCAAAAAATGCTCAGTGTACCCATTGCCATCAGTGCGCTCAATTATAGAACTTTGGAAATGAAAGGCGTTGAAAATCTTCGCGATCTTACCCTCAGGGTTCCCAATTTATTCATGCCGGATTATGGAATGAAACTTTCTGCTCCGGTATTCATAAGGGGGATTGGTTCTAAACTCAGCACACCCAGCGTTGGGCTGTATGTAGATCAGGTGGCTTATTTCGATAAAACCGCTTTTTCGTTCGATTTGTTCGATGTGGAACGTATCGAGATTTTGCGTGGCCCGCAAGGTACCTTGTATGGACGGAATACCATGGGAGGTATCATCAATGTTGTTACCCGCAAACCTACCAATACTTTCTCCACACGACTGATGGCGGACTATGGAAGTTTCAATGAGCAAAGGTACAGGGTGGCAGTATCTGTTCCAATCATTGCCGACAAATTATTTGTAAAAGCGTCTGGCACTTATAACCAACGCGATGGCTATAATTTCAACAAAGAGGCCGATAAATACATTGATACAAAAAATGATGTCATGGGGCGTTTTCAGCTCCGGTATTTCCCAATTTCTGCCCTCGATGTTCAAATTCAGTTTATGGCTGAAAAAACGGACGATGGCGGATATGCCTATGGACATCTTGACTCGCTGAGCAAGAAACCGTATGTTGTTGATTACAATTCCGATAGTTTCTATTCGCGCAATATGTACAACGGCTCTCTTCGCATGAGCTACGATGCCGGTAGTTTTAGTATAAACTCTATAACCGGATGGCAATACTACGACGATGTGCAGCAAGTAGATCAGGATTTTACTCCCCGCGATTTGTATACAGTTAACAATTCATCTGACCAATCGTTGTACACACAAGAACTTAATTTCAAATCCGGGAATAGCGAAAAAATTGATTGGATAGGCGGTTTGTATGGTTTCAGCCAGTTATCGTTCAACGATGTGAGGCTCTTTTATGGCACAGCAGCGCCTTCTACACTTCGCAACTATGTCAAATTTTCGGACAGATACTCAA
>JAIFMY010000021.1 GCA_020048155.1 Bacteroidota bacterium | reverse complement strand
ATAATCAGCCGTGAGTACCTGAGTAGGGTACAGAAAAAATCTTTTTGGGTGGGTACATTTCTGGGGCCACTGGCTATGGCTATGCTTATTGTAATTCCGGTGTTGCTTACCCAATACAGCGATGCTGAAAAGCAAAATATAGCAGTATACGACGAAACCGGAAAATTTGGTTATGCATTCGTAAGCAACGAGGATATTACATACAGGCTTATTACCAGCAGGGTAGAGGCCGATGAACTGAAAACAGGCTTGCCGAAAACCGATTTTTTCGGACTGCTTACCATTTCAGATTCCATCAATCCGAAGCCGGTGCTCATTAGTACAGAGCAGCCCTCGTTCAGGCTCACCAATGAAATAGAAAAAAATCTGGAAGAAAAAATACACGACGACAAACTGAAGGCAGCCGGCATAGCACAGAGTGCGCTGGACTCGCTTGTCACCAATATTTCTCTGAAAACCACCGTATGGAAAGATGGGAAAGAAGAACAGACTTCTACCCCCATCATGATGGCTATTAGCTTCATAGGCGCTATCATTATTTACATGTTTACCTTCATATACGGTGCGCAGGTGATGCGTGGTGTGATAGAAGAAAAGACCAATCGCATCATAGAGGTGATGATTTCATCTGTACGCCCGTTTGAACTTATGATGGGTAAAGTATTGGGCATAGCCCTTGTAGCCATTACACAATTCACACTATGGATAGTGCTCAGTACCGCAGTGGTATTGGTGGCTCAAACACTGTTGCTTGGCTCTGGGAATGATATAACCGCCACTCAGCAATTGACAAATGGAATGAATGAGCAGGTGGTAGACGAGGCTATGGGAGCCGCAAAAGGGGGCGAAATATTTGAAATTCTGGAAAGCATAAGCAATGTGCCCTGGGGCACCTTATTGTCGGCTTTCCTGTTTTATTTCATAAGTGGCTATTTGCTTTATGCATCGCTTTTTGCAGCCATAGGAGCCGCAGTAGACAACGAAACCGATACGCAGCAGTTTATGCTACCCATCACCATTCCTCTTATACTCGCATTTGTAATGGCCCAAACCATCATAGAAAACCCGGACGGGCCTATGGCTTTCTGGCTTTCGGTTATTCCTTTCACTTCGCCCATTATCATGTTGGTAAGGTTGCCGTTTGGAGTACCGGGTTGGGAGCTTGCTGTATCTATGGCTGTACTCTTGGTTACCTTTGTTCTTTCTACTTGGTTTGCCGCCAAAATATACAGAGTAGGCATACTCATGTATGGCAAGAAACCTTCTTATGCAGAGCTTTGGAAGTGGTTTAGGTATAAAGGATAATAAAAATACCCAATCAATTTTTTGACAGGAAGCCAAATACAGAATCCCACAATTTGTATTTGGCTTTTTGTTTTGCAATATGCTGCATACTCATTTGCACCGATTCCGACAGAAAAGCACACCTCACCCTGTTCGAGCAAAAAATTGAAATGCGCTGCGAATAGCAATACGTTCCACGATTCGGTATTTGTCTCCCGTTCAGATAACTGAATTATAAGATCTGAATCTTTCAGGAGAAGATTATCAAATTCTTTCCCATGTTTGCGCAGCGTATGCACCAATAGCAGGTAACTTATTTGCGCCCCGGGTGTATATTTTGGGTAAAAAGAGTATGCTTTGCGCGCTATTCCGGCGGCTTCCGCAAATGCTTCGATGCTTATATACTGCTCAATAAGCATAATCATAAGCTTCGATTTTGATTCTGGCTCGGGAATCTGATTTTGCAAGCCAACCAATACATTTATAAAATACCACATTTCGGTATCGGTGGTTTGAAGCTGAGATTTCAGGCTTTTCAGTACCGACTCGGTAAGTCGGGCATCCGGTTTTATGCGCTGATTAATAATGCGTTGCCACAGTTTTGGCATGATGTACGCATCGGCTTCTTTTTCAATAAATCCGACTTTACACAGAAACTCTAGCTCAGACACAAGCCCGGCTTCGTTCTTTTTCTTCATTCCGGTCAGGGCAGCAATTTCTGCGGGTAAGTAGTGGCGGGATGGTAATAAAGCCATGATGCGCATTACTTTGCGAGATGCAGCCGTGAGCACAGGTTTTTTATACTCAAGCCAATGTATACAAAACTTGGCAATAAGTTTCTGTTCAACTATTTGCTTCAGATTGCTGCCTTCGGCTATCAGGTTGCGGGTGTGGTAGCTGGCTTTTGCTGCGGATTCAAATATCCGTTGCAAATTTTCAATATTCAGTTCCGGATCGTTACTCAGAATATTTCCCCAAAGTTTTACCATCCACGGATTGAAATTGAAATCTTCGAAATACGAAGCATCGCTTTTTTTGCCGTACCTGCCTTGGGTAGTCTTGTTTATTATTTTCAGCGCCATACCGGCATCAGCTATGGCTGTATCAAAGGTTTTTGCATTTTCTACTTTTCCGGTCTGTGTCACAAAACAGGCATTCCATTTCAAGGGAAAGAGAAAATGAATGTGCTCTGCCGGCATATCGTCTAATATCAGCAAGTTGTTGCCTTCCATTTGGTTGAGCTTGCCTATCAGCTGGTTGTATTGCTCGCTAAGCGAACTATGCCCCGAGGGTTTGAAAAAGTGTTTGCGGTGCAAAAAATAGTCGAGGATTGCAATTTGTACATTCCCATTTGCTTGAATGTAGGCTATATGTGCGAAATGTTTGTTGTATTTTTGGTTCTGTATAAAAAGCTTGACCAGCGAGGTCTTTCCGCTTCCCGATACCGGATTTGCAATTACCGAAAATGGGTACTTAAGTTTTGCAGCTTGCTCTATGGCCTGATGCATGATTGTTTTTGCATTTTCAACTCCATAATGCTCAAATTGTTTGATTTGTTGAAATGGAGTCAGAAATTTTGGATACTTGGTGCGGACCCTGTATCTGCCTGCATTTTTGAACAGATAGTTATATTGCTCAAAGTAAGGCACCAAAGTGTTTATTCCCCATAAATAGAGTCTGAAAGGCAGATTATGCTGTTCGTTGATGGCGTGTATCATGTCGCTCAACTCTATTTCCTCATCCATATTTACAATCCAGTAAAATTTGGTAAAGGTGATGCTGGTGTTTTTCAGCTTATTGAGGTCTTGAATGATGATCTGGAAAATATGCTCTGTAGAATATGATGCATCCTGATCAAAAAATAGGCAACGGATAGCGGTGCGGCTGAATTCTGAATAGATATCGGCGCCTTCGGTATTGTCGGCAAGTATTTCGTAGGTATTGGTGTTCTCAAATGCGTTGAAGAACTTACAAATTTTATCGGTATATTCTTCTTGCGAAGACGCAATATTCACTTTATTGAAAGAGGGCATTTTCAATTCAAAAATTTGAGATAAATGAATAACAGATTGATATTTTACGAATTACAAGAAATAAATAATGAGTTTACATCAATTAAAAATATGCCTGTTGATCGGGTCTTTGAGGCTTTCCATCATTTTTTCCCTGAGGTATTCGTTGAAAAGCCGTTCAAACTCATCGGTCAGTACATCAATGAATTCGTTTCTACTTATAGGAAGGTCTGGCGAATTGAATGTAAAATTGCTAAAATTAGCATCTACAGTATATTTTATTTCGTCTCTTATGTCCATAGTGATTGGTTAAAAAAGTTCAACCTCAATGTTTTGAATAAATGCAGTCAGGCGGTACTCACTGTCGTACTTAGATTCAGAGAGGGTAAGTAGCACGTTCACTTCTTCACCAATGCTATTGATGAGAAAAACCTCAATGCGCTTATTGATTAAGCGCATAGTACCAGTTTTAAAGTAGTTTCCAATATAGTTATCTCTTTGTAAACCGGGTTCATTCGGAACTATGGCTTCAATAGTTTTTCCAAGTATTTCAAATTTTTCAAATCCCCACATCTGTTCTGCAGCTTTGTTGAAAAACTCAACCTTGCCTTCACCATTGATGGTTACAATAGCATCGAGCATACCTTCGAGGGTTTTTTCATTGAGAATTTTTACACGCTCTATTTCCCGGAACTGTAGTTTCATTTCTTCGCGTGCTTCTTTGAGTTTGCGGCTAAGTTCTACCTGCGATTGCTGGAGTTTTTCCTCCTGTTCCCTTAATTTCAGGGTTTGTTCGCGTATTTGGTTTTCAACTTCTACCTGTTTGGTAATATCGTAGGCAATGAGAATCACTTTCGATATTTCTCCATACATATCGTCTACGGCAGAAAGGGTAAGATTGAGCCATGTGACTGTACCACCGCTAGTACGAACAGGAGCTCTGCCATGATAAGGAATGTGTCCTAGCATGTTTTCCCAGGCTTTTTTCATGGTCAGCCTGTCATTTGCCTCAAAGAGTTGTAAAAACTGTTTGCCAAAAATCTCACTGGCGCTATAGTGCAGGGTGGCCAAACAATTGTTATTTGCATTGATGAAGCTCCCATCGAGTTCCAATTCAGCTTTTATCAGAGAATTGTTAAGGGCATCTATTTGCCCTTTATAGTCGAGGCTTTCTTTTTTCTGTTGGGTGGTATCTATGGCTATGAAAAGCACTTTTTCAACTCCGCCGGTAGTGGTGCGCACGCAGGTGTAGGTGGCCATAGTCCAGAGGTCGCGTCCACGTTTGGTTACGTGTTTCATATCTCCCTCAAAGTGTCGTCCTCCGGAAGCTAGTTTATCCCAAATCGGGTTAAACCATTCTTTGTCTTTTTTATTTATAAAAATGGAAATATGCTTGCCAAGGACTTCTTCTGATCCGTGATATTCAAGTTTTTCCAGAAAGTTGGTATTGGCATAAAGTAGGATACCTGAAGTATCGTACTCTGCCCGGATAAGTGTATGGTTTACAGAGTTTGTGAAACTAACAAATTGTTCAGATTGCTTGGCTTTTTCGGACTGAATTTCTTTGAGCTCATTCATATTGCGTCTCATTTCCTCTTCTTGGAGAGCCAAAGTTTGAGCTTGAGCCTGCGATTCGTGCAAGAGCAGTGCGGTGCGGGTATTTATGTTTATGCTGGCAAGTGTAGAAGCTATACTTTCAGCTATTTTTTCAACAAATTCGGTTTCAAAGGGTTCGAAGTTTTTGAATGATGCAAACTCAATTACTCCTTGTAGCTCTTCATTGATAAGCATAGGTACAATAAGAATGCAGCGGGGGTTTGCTTTTCCAAGGCCAGATGTGACTTGGACGTATCCTTCGGTCACCTCATTGAGTGAAATAGAACTTTTTTCAAGAGCTGCAGCTCCAATAAGACCTTCTCCCCATTCGATGCGTTGATCGCAGAATTTTTTGCGATCGTATGCAAAAGAACCTGTGAGCTCGAAATAAGGTGGATGGTTGGAAGGCTGTTGAAGTATGTAAAATCCTCCTTGGGTAGCATTGAGGTATTTTACAAGATTGCTGATGATGAGGTACGAAAGTTTGTTTATGTCGGTAGTTTGACGGAGCAAATCTGAAAATTTGGCAAGACCCTCTGTGGTCCAATTTCGTTGATTGTCTTCTTTTTTTCGCTGATTTTCTTCCTCTCGGTTCAGTCGCAGCTGGTTTCGGAGCATGATGAGTGCTTGACCAAGTTCATCGTTTTGCTGTTCGATATCAAATTCAGCATCTATATCTCCAAGCCTGAGCTTTTCTGTAAACTCGAATATTTTTTTGTTTTTGTTTTGTTCAGCCTCATATGAAGTTTGCGCATTCAAAGTACTTAATATTAGGCTTTTGCCATAGTTGTACGACATAATAACCGCAGCTATGGGCACGAGGTTGGAAAGCCAACCGAATGGGTTATAAAATGCAAATTGTATGAGGGTGGATATGCTAAAGACTTGATTATAATATATGGTGGTAAGTATCCAGGCAAAAAGTGGAAAAAGCATGCCTAATACCAAGCCCCTGAAGGCAAATTTGAGTATTTGAATTCTTACCGCTGAATCTTTCATGAATTAGTGAATTACGGTATACTTTGTTAACGCTATAAAATATGCAATATCTACAACAAATATAAAAGAAAATGAAATGAACTCAAATTTCATTCCATAATTTGTAATAAATGTTTTGGCTTGTTGCTGGTAAAGGTAAGTAAAATATAGAAAACTAAATAATTAAATGATTGTTATTCAAATTTTTTCCCAATAATATTGAGTATAGCCGGAGCCATTTGCTCGAGTGGCATGATGAAGTCGGCAGCGCCAAGTTTTATTGCTTCTTTAGGCATTCCGAATACGACGCACGATTTTTCGTCTTGGGCAATAGTTTTGGCACCAGCTTCTTTCATTTCGAGCAGGCCACGTGCGCCATCGTCTCCCATACCGGTCATAATCACACCTATGGCATTGCGCCCTGCATATCGGGCAGTGGAGCGGAATAGTACGTCTACCGAGGGCCTATGTCGGTTTACGAGTGGGCCATCTTTCACTTCTACATAGTATCTGGCACCGCTGCGTTTGAGAAGTGTATGAAAATTTCCGGGTGCTATGAGTGCCCTTCCTCTGAAGAGTGAGTCTCCATTTTCTGCTTCTTTCACAGATATGCGGCAAATTTCATTGAGGCGGTTGGCAAAAGAGCGTGTGAATTTTTCGGGCATGTGCTGCACAATGATTATTCCGGGCGCATCGGGTGGCATAGCTTCCAGAAAAGTTCGAAGTGCTTCGGTACCACCGGTACTTGCTCCTACTGCTATGATTGTATCGGTGGTGGTAAGTGCTATAGGGTAATTGGTTTTAGGTAAAACAGCGTCTGCACTATACTTGGGTTGTACTGCTATAGGCTGAATTACTTTCCGTTTGCTAAGCTTGGCAATGGCAGCTGCTTTTACAGCATCGCAAATGTTTATTTTGGATTCTTCAATAAATTGTTTGGTGTTCAGAGCTGGTTTGGCAATGATTTCAACGGCGCCATACTCCAATGCTTTTATGGCATTGTCGCTGCCGCGATCAGATACGCTTGAGATGATAATGACAGGAATAGGGTGCTGAGTCATGATTTTGCGCAGAAAAGTAAGGCCGTCCATGCGAGGCATTTCTATATCGAGCGTAATTACATCGGGCACTTCCTGTTGAATTTTTTTGGCTGCTATATAAGGGTCAGATGCAGTACCCATAACTTCAATATACGGGTCTGAATTCAGTATTTCAGTAAGGGCTTGCCTTACAATAGCCGAATCGTCTACAACTAAAACTTTTATAACCTGACTCATGTTATGTTTGGTTGTTCTGGTTTAACAATAGTACCTATAAATTTATGAAAAACTTCGCCAGATTGTGTATTAAATATAATTTTTCTACCAAGTTTTCCGCCCACGCTCGATGCAATGATAGGTATTTTTTCTAAAGAAAGTATTTCTTTGGCTATGGCAATATTTCGTTCGCCAATATTGAAGCTGTTGCCTGCAGAGTTGATTACTTCACCGCCACCAAAAATTTTAGCTTTTAGATTGCTTTTTTTGCTGCCTAAAGATTCCAATTTATGAATGAGCTTGTCTATGGCAATATTTCCATATCTGGGTGATGCAAGTCCGTCACCGTTCCATAAGGGAAGCATAAAATGATTCATTCCGCCAATAGATAGGACAGGGTCGTAGATGCAGACAGCTACGCAAGACCCAAGAATGGTACTAATAAGGGTGGGATCAGGTTTTGCATATAATGCCGATGGATATAGAAAATGCTTTTCCATGTTTGTTGCTTTACTAGAACTTCTCTATATCGTCGAAGAATATTTCATCGCCGTCTGAAGTGAATCCGCTTGAGGTATCTGAAGGTGCATTTGGTATTTGAATAATAAATTCGGTACCAATATTTTCAGCACTTTCTACAATTATTGTGCCGCCAAGCAAGTCGATGAAAGCTTTGATGATGGAAAGCCCTAGTCCATGTCCTCTGTTCAGAGAGTTTATTCCGTTGTCGATACGCTTGAATCTGTCGAAAATGATTTGCTGATTGGTTGCAGAAATGCCAATACCTGAATCTTTAACCCGAATAATGGCTTGCTCTTGGGTGAGGGTGATGTATACAAAAATGTTTCCGCCAAGGTGGCTGAATTTGATGGCGTTGCTAAGCAAGTTCGAAAGAATGATTCTTATTTTTTCGGCATCTGTGTAGAAATCTACTATATCACCTTTTTCATCAATTTCAATGGTAATTTTACGTTTTTCCAATTCATTTTTGTAAAGGTCAATTACAGCTTTGAGGACATCTATAAGCTGGGTTTTTACTATGTTGGGTGTAGTTTCACCGGCTTCGATTTCGGCAGCAGCAAAAATATTTTTAAACTGAAAATCGAGATTGAAAGATTCAGAGTAAATGAGATGAGCCATTTGTTTGGCGCGTTGCCATTCCCCTTCTTTTATTTGGGTTATATTTCGGGCAAGCCCCAGAATAGAAGCAAATGGATTTACTATTTCGTTGGTAATATTGGAAATGAAATGGCTTTTGAGTGCTTCAGATTCTTTGAGTTTATTGTTGAGTTCAAGAAGTTGATCGTTGAGGATTTTAAGTTCTTGGAGTGCGTTTTTATTTTCTTCAAATCTTCTACTCAATTCCGAGATCAGAATTTCGTCTGTTATTAAATTCTCGCTCATTTTGTGTTATATTTTAGTGAAGATGGTTGGTTTTATTTGTTTTAGGGGCACTTGCATACCGGTTACTGATTCTGAATGCCCCAGGAAAAAGTAACCTCCAGGTTTCAGGTGGGAGCAAAGTTTGTTAATTACTTTTTCTTGCGTAGGCCTGTCGAAATATATAAGAACATTGCGACAGAAAACAATATCAAAAGTATCATGTACATCGTATACTGGGTCTATTAGGTTAAGTCGTTTGAATGAAATTTTGCTTCGAAGCGCAGGTACTATTCTGATGGTTTTCAAAGCCCTGTCTTTGCTTCGAAGGAGAAATTTTTTCTTGAGTGCCATGGGTACTATTTCCACTTTCTCTTCGGAATATATAGCTTTGGCAGCGGTTTCGAGCATTCGGGTAGATATGTCGGTGGCTAGAATTTGAAAATCGAACATGGGATTTTCGTCTCCAAAGTCGGCAAGTACCATGGCCAAGGTGTAAGGCTCTTCGCCGCTTGAGCAGCCAGCGCTCCATATTTTGAGTATATTGCGTGTGTTTTTGGGTACGTGTTCCTTTTTGATAATTTCTCTGGAGAGGAAATCGAAATGGGTAGATTCTCTGAAAAAATCAGTTTTATTGGTAGATACAACATCCATCATATGTATTACTTCATTTTCGCCTTGTTGGCTGAAAACATAGTCGATATAGTCTTTATAACTGGTTATCTGAAGTTCACGAAGTCTTTTTTGTAGCCGGCTTTGTAGCATAACCTTTTTTACTATTGGCATTTTTATTCCGTATACTTCAAAAATGAATTTGCTGAGTTTGTTAAACTCTGCATCAGACATTTCGGCTGAAAAAATTTTATTTAACTGATTTTTGTTTAACATGTCTACGCTTATATTTTATTCTGCAATCATTTGTTGTTGTACACTTAGCATTGAGTCAATATCGAGTAGCATGATGAATTTTTCTTTAAAAGGAATAATTCCTTGTGTAAACTTTGTTTTGTACTTAGCGCCAACAGTTTGCGGTGGCATGATGATTCCCTGGTTTACTTCAATGACTTCATGTACGGCATCTACGATGGTACCCACCAGAATTTCATCAAAATCTGAATTTATTTTCATTACTAAAATACAAGTATTTTTTGAATATTCTTCAGATTGCATTCCCATTCTTATGCGGGCGTCAATGACCGGAAGCACCATTCCCCTCAGATTTATCACTCCTTTGAGTTGGGCAGGGGCTTTGGGTACCCTGGTGATAGGAATCATTTCAAGTATATTCATCACTTTGTTTACATTGGTTGCAAACGTCTGGTTGGCAAGCCTGAATGTAAGGTATGAGTTGGTTTGGTTTGTTTCCTGAATCATTAAGGTACAATTATTATTGAGGTTGAATGTTTGTTTGAAGAAATACCGGGGTTGTCTTTCAAGTAAACTTAGTCAAAGGTGCGGAACTTTGGCTAGGTTGCGAATAAAATAGCTGTGAAATTGCATTTTTTTATTTTTTACTTTTACGACTACCCCAGTATAAAGAGTCAGTGTTGGTTGTTATTAAAATGTGTCATAATCCTTATCTATGCTGTCATGGTGTCCCAGGTCGAGGTTTACGCCTGAGCCTGTAGAAGTTGCTTTTTTAATCGGGTTGTTTACAGAGAGTTTGTTGGTATTGGTTCCCATTTTTTTGTGGGTCCTATTGGTAAGGCTTTGTTTTTTTCTTTCAATATCTTTTCCAAGTTTGAAGTAGCTTACCAATTCTGAAAGCTGTTGAGCCTGACCTGCAAGTTCTTCGCTGCTTGTAGCCATTTCTTCGGCAGCAGCTGCATTTTGCTGGGTTATTTGGTTGAGCTGCTGTATGGCGTTGTTTACTTGCTCAGCACCACCATTTTGCTCTAGGCTCGAAGCAGTGATTTCTTGTACCAAGCGAGCGGTATTTTGAATATCCGGAACAATAGATTCGAGTAGTTTACCGGAACGAACAGCTACATCTACGCTATTGCGTGAAAGATTGTCAATTTCGCCGGCAGCAAGTTGCGAGCGTTCTGCCAGTTTACGTACCTCGGCAGCTACTACTGCAAAGCCTTTGCCGTGTTCGCCGGCGCGAGCTGCTTCTACGGCTGCATTGAGCGCAAGTATGTTGGTCTGGAATGCTATTTCGCTTATGATAGATACTTTCTCGGCAATGGTACGCATAGCGTCTACGGTGTTGTTTACGTTGCGGCTGCCTTCTTTTATATCGTCTGATGCTTTTACAGCTATCTTTTCAGTTTGCTGCGCATTATCAGTATTTTGCTGTATGTTGGATGCCATCTCTTCCATGCTCGACGATATTTCTTCGGTAGAAGAAGCCTGCTGGGTAGCACCTTGAGATACAAGTTGTGCGTTAGAGCTCATTTGCTGTCCGGCAGAGGCTATGTTTTCGGCGCCTATTACTACGCCTTCTATTATTTCTCTCAGTTTTATTACCATGTTTTGCAAGGCGGCAGCCAATGTGCCAATTTCGTCTTTTTGGTCTACGTCTATGGTGCTTGTAAGATCTCCTTCTGCGAGTCGCTGTGCGAAATTTACACCTTTATTTACAGGGCCGGTTATGGTACGGGTGATAAACATTGCCAATGCGAAACCAAGTATGGTAGCAATGATAAGGCCTATAACCAAAGTAGCATTGGACGCGCCAGCACGGGCTGTATTTTCTTCGGCTATTTTGGTTGTTTGTTCTATTCCTTTTACAGCAAGGTTCCTAGCAGAGGTAGTTACTTCGCGACCTATTTCTGTTCGAGAGACAGCGATTTTATTCAGTTCGGTTTGCGCTTCAGTAAATTTTTGGATGGCGTTTTTATATTCATTTTTGGCAGCTAAAATCTCTTCGAGATTTCTTAAATTGGTTTCTAAACGGGTAAGTGGTTTTATTTCTACTATAACCTTATCAATCTGGTCTATATCCACCAGTACTTTATTGAGCAACTGAATATCGCTGTTGGTTTGAGCTTTGAAGTTGTTCACGCGCACACTGTTGCCAATATCTATCAGATCATTAATCAGTATTACTTTGGTCAAGCGATCCGTAGTAGTACGCCCACCGGTTATTTCTTTTTGCATATAAGTATATTGGTCATGCGCGTATGTATTGCAACCTTCCATATATCTTTTTGCCCCTTCGTCCATTTTCAGTTTTGCATCGTCAATTTTCTGATTGTTGGTTTGAGTCTGAACCATGAGTGCATAGTATTGAGCTATTTCTTGTTTGATTTCATCCAGTTGATCTTTGAGAGCCACCAGATGCTTGGCATCCTGGCTTAGTGCCTCGGCTTCTCTCATCGCATTGTCGAGTTTTACCTGTGCAGCTTTGGCTTCGTCCCAGTATTTTTGGTCGCCGGTGAGTCCGTACCCGCGCATGCTGTACATCACTTCCAGCGAATAACGTTCCACATCGTTGGATATGCGTACCTCGTTTACGTATTCTTCGGAAAGAATGCCGGATTGCGTATCGATGCTGGAGAGGTTGATAATAGACAATATACCCAGAAAGAGTAAGATTGCGAGTAGTAGGCCAAAACCGATCCCTAGTTTTGATCCAATTTTTAAGTCCTTAAAGTTCATATTGTTAGATTTAGTAAAATTATAATTCAGTAGTTATATTTTCAATGTTGGATGCAAGAATATTGGTTTCTTCCGTAGTGAAAACCGTTTCCAGATCTATGAGCATCAGAAATGCATCGTTATGAGAGATAAGACCGTTTATGTATTCGCTTTTGTAGCGTGTACCTATGGTCACAGTGGGCATTATCATTTCGTCATTTATTTCGAGCACTTCGTGCACAGCATCTACCAGTATTCCAAGTTGGGTTATGCTTCCGTCTAATTCGAGAATCACTACCAGAATTACTGTATTTTTGGTGATGGTGATAGGGGCAAGGCCAAAACGGATACGCAAATCGATAACCGGAAGTACTTTCCCCCTGAGGTTGATGGCGCCTTTGAGGTAGGAAGGCGAATTGGGTACCTTGGTTATTTTGGTATACTCGAGTATGCTGAGAACTTTTTCCACATTTATGGCAAAAGACTCATCGTCGAGTTTGAAAGTAAGATATGTATCTATTTTCATTGAATGTAGTTTTTTAAATTGTGATAATCTATTGTTTATCAGTGTATATATGCATAATTATTCAATCATCTGCATTACGGTGTATTCACTGATTACTTTAGATGTGTCTAGTACCAGGGCTATTTGTCCGTTGCCTAGTATGGTGGCGCCGGAGAAAAATTCTTGTTTTCTGAAATGTTTGCCCAAAGGCTTGAGTACTGCCTGAATTTCGCCTACTACATAGTCTACTGCCAGGCCTATTTTCTGCTCATCAAATTTCACAACTACCACTTCTTGTTTTTTTGGCGATTCTCCATCGGATTCGAACTCATCGTGCAGGTTGTAGAATGGAAACTGCTTTCCGTCGAGTGTGATGATATTGTTGAATGAGTTTTGTATTTCGTTGTTGGTAGCGGCGTATATTTTGTCTACTACAGAGAGAGGAATGATATACTGCTCAGAACCTAGGTTCACAAGCAAACCATCTATAATAGATAGCGTTATTGGAAGTTTGAGGGTGAGTGTAGTGCCCACATCTATGTCTGAGTGCAAATCTACAGAGCCTCTTATTTCTTCAATTTTACGTTTTACTACATCCATACCTACGCCACGTCCCGACACATCGGTTACTACATCGGCAGTACTGAAACCGGGCAAGAATAGCAGATCGTAAATTTCTTTTTGTGAAAGATTTACATCAGATTGAATGAGTCCTTTTTCGGTGGCTCTTTTTTTGATGAAATCCGGATTTATGCCTCGCCCGTCGTCGGAAACTTGTATGTGCACATAAGAGCCGGAATAAAATGCTTTGATGTAAATTTTACCTTGTGCAGGTTTACCTTTAGCAATACGTTCGTGTACGGTTTCAATGCCATGGTCTATGCTGTTGCGCAGCAAGTGCATCATAGGCTCGGTGATGCTTTGTATGAGGGTTTTGTCCAGCTCAGTTTCTGCACCTTCGGTTATAAGGGATATATCTTTTCCAAATTCGTTGGAGAGGTCGCGTACCAAACGTTTGAATCTGGTTATCAGATGTTCAAGAGGTATAAGAGAAATAGTGAATGCTGTATCGCGCAGCATACGGGTTATGTTTTCAATATTCTCAGATATTTGTGTGAGGCCGTGCAAATTGTGTTTGTCTACATATAAGCTCAGGCTGGCTTGGGTAGTTACTAGCTCACTTACCAGATTCATCAGTTGGTCAATCTTATCTGACGAAACTCTTATGCTTGAAATGACACTTTCTTTGCTAAAACTCGATAGCTTTTGTTTTACTACCGAAGCGTCTTCAGCGACTTCTTGCACACTATTCAGACTTTGGCTAATGGCATTTGCTTTAACATATTCGGCAACCAGCAATTTTATTTTTTCGGTTTCCAAGAGTTGATTGTTGCCCAGATTCTCACTTATTTTATTCACCAAATCCGGAAATTGGAATATGGAATTCGGGAAAATTTCTTCCACTACAATATGCGCATCGTCTTCTACAAATATAAACACATCGAGTATAGACTCGCGAGGCTTATTGGTAGCCAAAACGATTTGCCATGAACTGTAATTGTTTTGATATTCAAGATTTTCCAGAGCAGGCAAATGCTCCATATAGTTTACAAGGGTTAGCCCTAAGTGCGATAACTCATCGAGCAGAAGTAATGGGTTTGTACCATTGTGCATGATGTTGGCATGTGGTTCAAACCTTATATTGTAAGTAACAAAGCTTTCGGGTATATCTTGCTCTGGGTCAAGCAATTCTAGGTGAGATAAAATAGACGTGTTTTGATGATGGTCTTCTATTGAAAATTTAATGATACGTTGGGTGAGGATATCATTGGTAGCTAATATGGCTGGTGTAACCTCTGTAGAAAGGAGGTTGCGGAGGTGATCTACAGAAGTTAGTGTAATATCAAGTAATTCTCTGTTTACAGCCACTTTGTGTTTACGAACCAAGTCGTAAACAGTTTCGAGGTGGTGGGTAAATTCGCTGAGTTTTTCAAACCCAAACATACCGCCTCCCCCCTTAAGTGAGTGCATCACTCTGAAAATCTCGTCGATAATAGATGAGTTGTTTGGGTCAAGTTCCAGAGACAACAATGATTGTTCAAGTGTATTGATTAAATCAGTGGCTTCTTCCAGAAATTTTCGTTGAAAAGTATCCATACTCTGTAAAATTAAATTGAGGTGCGAATTGGATTTAACGTATAACTTTGTTTAGTGCAGCCAGTAATTTTGAAGGTACGAATGGTTTTATTATCCATCCGGTAGCTCCGGCGTCTTTAGCTTCATTTTTTTTGTCTTGCTGAGATTCAGTAGTAAGAAACAGAATGGGTACCCGCTTATATTCGTCCATATTGCGAATGGCTTTAATGAGCTCAATACCATTCATATTGGGCATATGAAGGTCTGTAATCACCAAATCGATATTCCTACCGTCCAGAAATTTGAGTGCATCGTCGCCATCCGTTCCAATAAGCACGCTATAACCTGCATTTTCAAGTGTAAAACTTACTACCTCTCTTATACTCTCTGAGTCATCTACTATGAGTATTGTTTTTGACATGGGTATTTCGTGTTTAAAAAATTAATTAACAACGTTGTTTTGGAGCAGAAAAGCGAAACCCGAGTGAATAAGTATGAGCTTAGTCTCTTCGTCCACTTTAAAACTGAGTTCAATTTTTTTGTTGAGCTGCTCGGCTGTTTTTCTTGCCGATAACACAAATTGCATGAAAGCCAAATCTAAGGTTTCTACGTCTTTGATTATTAACCGAAAATGTGAGTATCCTGCAAGGGTTTCGGTAAAACTGGGTATTATATCTTCGAGTGAATTGATACTGAGGTCGCCGCTAAAGGTAATTTTAACTGGATCAGTATCAGATTTCGGCCGGTCAATTGTGAATCCTTGTTTTTTCATAATATTGTCATTTTTTTCTTCTCCTTGCAAATGTTAAAAGAACTCAACTTCGCTGTCGTTTTCTTTGTTTATGATTGTTTCTTTCTTTCCGGAAAGGCTATTCTCCATGATTTCCCGCTCTACTACCATGGTATATTTCTGAGCAATCTTGTCTAGCAATTCAGCATTGTTAGATTGTATCGATTTAAAATCAATCTGGCTGATAAACTGATTTACGCTATTCATCAAAGATATTATCTGTTGAGTGATTTTATCGTAGTAGTCGTAGTATTTTATCTGGCTAAGGCCATCGCGTATGAATTCGCTTATCTGGTTGCCTGCTATGCTGGTTTGCTTGAGGGCTATATCGATGTTGGAATAAATATCGCCCACTTTTTTGAGTTTGAGATTTATTTCCTGAGAGTCATATGCATATCGCCCATTATTTTCATCTCCATCATCTACTGTTTTTAGTTGTTTCAGATCTGAGGTAAACATCTGAATTTGACCCGATAGAGATTCTATGTATCTGAAATCGAACTGAATATCGTTGAGGAGCATTTGGAAATCGTCGTAAGTATTTGTATTACTTGCAAACTTTGATTTCAGCTGCTTTGATAGGTGTTTCAGCAATGACTGATATTCTTCGCCTGTCTTTTTTACTTCTTCAGTTTTGAGCATCAGCTTGTTGAACAGGCCGGTGAGCTTGGTTATCTGTGTATTGCTAAGATCTATCTGTTTTTCAATTTCGCCGGTGTACTCAAATATGTTTTCAAAACCTGTTTTTATTTGTGTAAAAAGTATCATCGAATCCAGTATACTTGAGGATATAATGTCATTGCTTATATCCGCAATGTTTTCCACATTCGATTTCATTTCTAAAAACCTGCTGCTCATATTTTGTATGGCTTTCTGGTATTGGTTGTTGGTATTGAGTAGCTGACCAACTTGCAAATCGAGCACTTGTTTTATCTGAAAATATGAATCTATGAACAATTCAAACTGCTTCTCAGGATCGGGCTCAGTAGCTTGTTGGTGCAGAATACGAGCAATTTCGGAATATGCGTACTGAATGTGTTCCATACGTTGCCTGATGATGTCTTCGTATTGCAAATGCACTACAATCTGGCCTATGCTGTTTTTAAACTGATCTATTTTTATGAGCAGTGCGTCTAGTGAAGGTGTATAGCTGCCTTCTTTTTCTGTAAAATAATTCAGGTTTATAGTCAGATGATTCAGATTTCCGAGCAATTGGTACATCCAGCGACTTTTCAGCTCTTTGAAAATACGGCTAAACTGTATGATTTCGTGCAGTAAAATCTGGGTTTCGGTAAAAAGCTCGTTGTGTTTGGATTTAAATTGTTTGTGGCTGGTTATCAATTCTTTTTCTTGTATGAAAGTATCGGTACCTGCCATCTGATATAGCGAACCAAAGTTGGCTATAATCAGATTGATGCTTACCAATTTCTGATTCAGATTCCTGTGAGGTACGATGGTAAGTTCTATCAATCGTTCCAATTTTTCTACATTCATCTGAAAATCCTCAAGCTTTCCTTCTATCAGGTGTACGTAGCTGTCTATTTGATTCAAGCCTGTTTGTAAAATCTGAATGGAATCATGGTCGCCCAGCGATTCTATTTTTTTCAGATGCTCAGAGAGCATTTCTATGTATTTGGCGTTGGTTTTCAGCTGTGCATTGAACTTGTGAAAATCTTCTGACGAGAATGTATTCAGCATG
>JAIFMY010000046.1 GCA_020048155.1 Bacteroidota bacterium | reverse complement strand
GCGGCCAGGTCGGACCAATTCCAGAAACCGGTAGCCAAGCCTGCAAGCATAGCCGCACCTGTAGCGGTAGATTCTACATTTTCGGGGCGTATCACCTTATTATTCAGAATATCTGACTGAAATTGCATCAGAAAATTGTTGGCAGTACCACCACCATCTACTTTCATATCGGTAAGTTTCAGCTTGGTATCGGCCTCCATAAGCTTGGCCAAATCGCAGGTCTGGTATGCTATGGATTCAAGGGTAGCTCTTACTATGTGTTCGCGCTTGGTACCTTGCGTAAGACCTATGATGGTGCCTCGTGCGTACATGTCCCAATATGGTGCACCAAGCCCAGAGAATGCAGGCACTACATACACTCCCTCAGTAGAAGATACCTTGTTGGCCATATCCTCGGTTTCGGAAGCGGTATTGATGATACGCAGGCCATCACGCAGCCATTTTATGGCAGCTCCAGTAGTAAATACGCTACCTTCAACGGCATAGGTTACCTGGTTTTCTACTTGCCAGCCTATGGTGGTAAGCAATCCGTTTTCTGAGAAAACAGGGGAACTACCTGTATTCATCAGCATAAAGCATCCGGTACCATATGTGTTTTTTGCCTGACCGGACACAAAACAATTTTGCCCGAAAAGAGCTGCCTGCTGATCGCCGGCTATGCCACTGATGGGAATTTTGTTTCCTTCAAACCATTCGGGATGCGTATAACCGTAGATCTCCGACGAAGATTTTACTACAGGCAAAACCGACTCTGGTATGCTGAATATATTGAGCAGATCCGCATTCCACTCTAGGGTATTTATGTCAAAAAGCATGGTACGTGATGCATTGCTGGGGTCGGTGGCATGCACAGTGCCCTTGGTGAGGTTCCAGATAAGCCAGCTATCTATAGTACCCATGAGTAAGGTACCATTGGTTGCTTTTATACGTGCTTCAGGTATATTCATGAGTATCCATCGAGCTTTGGATGCTGAGAAATATGAGTCGAGCACCAACCCTGTAGTTTCTTTTATATATTTTTCTAAACCTTCAGATTTTAGTAGGTCGCAAAACTGGGAGGTTCGCCTGTCTTGCCATACTATAGCGTTGTAAACAGGTTTTCCAGTTAGCCTGTCCCACATTACCAGTGTTTCTCTTTGGTTGGTTATACCAATGGAATCTATCTCGGTTGGTGATATGTTGGCTGTCCGCATAGCTCTATATATCACTTGTAACTGTGAGTTCCATATTTCATCGGGGTTGTGTTCCACCCAGCCGGGTTCCGGGTAGTACTGCGGAAACTCCTGTTGTGCTAAAGATATAATTCTGAATTGCTTATCGAATATGATAGCCCTTGAACTGCTTGTGCCCTGATCGAGGGAGAGTATATACTTTTTCATGCGTAAAAAAACTAATGCAATGCAAAGCCAAATTAGAAAATTATTTTCGCATTATTATACTATTTTGTAAAATAGAGCCTAATTTTGAACAACAAAAATAGATGCTATGAAAATATTAGTTACTGGGGGTATGGGGTACATTGGCTCTCATACTGTAGTTGAGCTAAGCAAGGCTGGTTTTACGCCAATCATTGCCGACAATTTGTCTAATTCACAGATCTCTGTGCTCGATGGATTAGAGAAAATAACAGGTACACGATTTGCATTTTATCCAATAGATGTATGCCGCAAAGATGCTCTCAATACCCTGTTGGCCGATCATCCGGATATTCAGGGCGTAATACATTTTGCTGCTAAAAAGGCTGTAAACGAGTCGGTGGTTAATCCATTACTATACTATAGCAACAACCTGAATTCGCTGATAAGTATTCTGGAAGTCATGATTGAACACCATATACCCAATCTTGTATTTTCTTCTTCGTGTACCGTATATGGCCAGCCCGATGTGCTGCCTGTAAAAGAAGATTCACCTGTAAAACCTGCTATGTCGCCTTATGGAAATACCAAGCAGATTGCAGAAGAAATTATTTCGGACAGTTTACTGGCGCATCCTTTGCTCCGGGCTATTTCGCTCCGATATTTTAATCCAATTGGGGCACACCATAGCGGACTTATCGGTGAATTGCCATTGGGGGTTCCTGCCAATCTGGTTCCATATATCACTCAGTGCGCCATTGGCTTGCGCAGTAAGGTAATGGTGTATGGTAGCGACTACAACACGCCCGATGGTACCGCCATTCGCGATTATATACATGTAGTAGACTTGGCCAAGGCGCATGTAGTGGCACTCAAAAGAATGCTTGGAAATAAACAAAAATCAAGTTACGAGGTATTCAATTTGGGTACCGGTATTGGTTTGTCTGTTCTGCAGATCGTAAAAACTTTTATACAAACCAATCAGGTGAATTTACCTTACGAAATAGTGGATAGGCGGGCAGGTGATGTAGAGCAGGTGTGGGCTGATACCAGCTACGCTAACGAAGAACTTGGATGGAAAGCCCTATTGGGAATAGAAGAAATGCTGGCTTCGGCTTGGAAATGGGAACAATATTACCGCACTAACAACAAGCAATAGTATGCACCTGAGAGACCATATTCCGGAACCCTGGCGGGTATTTCTGGGGGAGAAATTGATCACTCTGTATTGGCAAATCATCGAAGATTTTACCCGCGAAGTGTATGCCTCACAAATAGTTTTCCCGCCGTATGAGAAAGTATTTGAAGCGCTGAAGTGGTGCAATCCAGAGAGCGTGAAGGTGGTGATACTCGGACAGGATCCATATCATGGCACCGGGCAGGCCAATGGTTTGTGTTTTTCGGTACACAGGGGGATTGCTCTGCCTCCTTCATTGCAAAACATATACAAAGAGATGCACACCGACCTGGGTATACCACCCGAAAAGCATGGCGATTTGACTCCCTGGGCCTGGCAAGGTGTATTGCTGATTAATGCTGTGCTTACTGTGGAAAAAGATAAGGCAGCCTCGCACAAAGGACAAGGCTGGGAATGGTTTACGGATACCATCATTCAGATGCTTTCGAAAGAAAGCGAAAATCAGGTATTCATACTCTGGGGCAATCAGGCACGCAGCAAGAAGGCGCTCATTGATTCCCGAAAGCATCTGATCATAGAGTCTGCACACCCATCGCCTTTGTCTGCTTACAATGGTTTCTTTGGTAGCAAACCTTTTTCACAAGCCAATGAATGGCTCACCACCCGAGGTATTGCCCCCATAGACTGGCATTTGTAAACAAAGGGCTGAGGATATTGTTTAGGATTCCATTTCGCGCTATAAGCTCTCTTAACATACTTTTTTATAGACATAAAATTTCCGAAAGTGCTGAAACTCTCTTGAACTTCAGAAAATAACTTACCTGACCATGTATGTCAACAGTGATTTATAATAAGTCTTTGTGTAGTGCTTGAGTAGCTCAAGATTTTTTGGGCTTATACTTGAGGCGCATCCATACGTTGATGCATGCCAATCTGGATGAGGCCATACACACAGCTATACAACAAAGCTTTACTGCACTCATCTTGTGTATAGAGTATTTATTTGATATATTTCTGAGCAGATTTCATATTTTTGACTTATTTTTATATGCAAAATTAATACGCAGAAACAGATACTTTAGGAATGCACATACAGGCACTCAGAGAAGCCGTTGAACTAAAATTTGGACAACCAATACGTTACACCAAAGATTGTGCGCAACTATCAAAAGTAATGCATGATCAGACGGGCCGTGTACTTAGCGTTTCTACCCTCAAAAGATTCTGGCAATTAATACAATCACCTTTCAAACCTTCTGATTATACCCTCGATTCACTTTCTATTTATATCGGATATGCCAACTGGGAAGCTTTTAAAGAAAATTACAATGCCGGTGCTGAGCCAAGTATTTGGAACAAAACAAAAAAAATAGCCCGCAATATATCTGATATTCAAATGTACAGCGTGATGCAGCGCCTCCAGACCTCTATCTCAGGCCTGATACCGCGCCATTTCTTATTTATAAAGTATCAGAAACTAAAATCGAATGAGCAAACTGCTACTGCACTTATTGGCATCTCGGGCATTGGTAAGAGTGCAGCCACCATCAAGCTCATTCAGTCTATAAACGAAGATGACTCCAACAACGACATTGGTATTTTCATAGATACATACCTCCTGCTCAACCAAATGAACACCCCTACCAGGGTAGGTGCTTGGCTCGCCAAGCAATTCTACCCGCTCAACTCTGTTGAAGACATTTGGCAGCACCTCAATGATAAACGTACCGAATACGACGGCAAAATGCTAATCGTATTCGATGGGCTCGATGCATTGCGCTATACACCCGAAGTTGGGTATCCCATACTGAGCGATATACTCGATTTTATATGGCATATCTCAAAGTTCAAATGGATAAAAGCCATAGTAAATTGCCGGCCTGAAACCTGGAAAGACATAAGCTACCATATACACCAACATATGAACCAGCAGTCTATCTGGTTCGAAATTCAATTCAATATTCAAAACACCATACTGCCTACTCTGCCTGAGCTTACATCAGCTGAAATAGAGCAAATAGCCAAAATAAACCAAACCAAACTCAATCTTTCGGGCATACACAAATACGATCCCGAATTGAGCGACCTTCTCAAGCATCCGTTTTTCCTGAGTATATATATGTATCTGAGCAAGTCGAACCCTGAGCCCAATTTCATAGAGATACTGCAGCATTATTTTGCAAACTATGTACTTGGTGGCATACTTCGTAACGAAAAACGCAGAATCCTGCTCGACTACCTTACCCAAACACAATGGGCAAAATCTGATCAGTTTGTTGCCATTCGCAATATGAGCACCATCACCGCATACCCTTCTGCATACCAAGAACTCATAAGAAGTGGTGTGATTGAAGAAGCCGAAAAAGTGGCCCAGTACCTCAATATTATCACCCACATATATTTCAGCCAACCTGTGTACCTTGAGTTTATTATGGTAAACGAATGGTTACAACGATATGCGCTGTCTGATACACTTATATCCAGATTACAAGCATTTTATCAGGAAAATAATTACATACTACATCGCATTTACCTCTGGCTCATGCGATATGCCATAGCCGACGGAAATTCTGAAGTCGCCAACCAACTGCTGGCCGCTGCCCAAAGTGTCCCTAATTACAAGCAAATTTTCAACCTTTCTAAGGCTCCAACGCTTTTCTAGCACATTACTTTTCTGATCTGCTTTTTTTACAATAAATTTAAAAACAAAGCCATCTGCCTATGTTTTTTTTTATATCTTTGCTAAAACCACAAAATTTAACAATCAAATATCTGATATATGAGTTATCTTCAGTTTGATAAACAACAACTGATAAACCTGAATTATGCGCTTAAACGCGAACTTTTACGCAGCAACCGGGCAGGGTCATATTCCAACACTACTATTACTTTTTGCAATACTCGCAAGTACCATGGCATACTGGTTTGCCCGATTCCGGAACTCGACAATGAAAATCACGTACTTGTATCAGGTCTCGACGAAACCATCATTCAGCACGGGCAAGAGTTCCACTTTGGCAGCCGAAAATATCCGGGCAACAATTATTCACCCCTAGGGCACAAATACATACGCGAGTTCAATTCCGAACCCATACCCCAACACATATACCGTGTAGGTGGCGTTTTACTTAAAAAAGAATTGCTCCTTACCGAAGAAGACGAAAACATTCTCATTCGCTACACCCTGCTCGATGCACACTCAAGTACCCGCATCAAGCTTCAGCCTTTTCTGGCTTTCAGGCAGGTTCACAAGCTCAGCAAAGCCAATATGTACGCCAATCACAGGTTCGACAGTATTCCCAACGGCATAAAAATGCGCCTCTACGAAGGCTATCCTTTCCTCAACATGCAATGTTCTGTAAAAAATGAATATACGCATGCCCCAGACTGGTACTACAACGTAGAGTATATGGAAGAAATGGATCGTGGGTACGAAGCGCACGAAGACCTATTCTCTCCTGGCTTCTTCGAAATGGAAATAGAGAAAGACAAGCCTATCATTTTCAGTGCCGGCCTTACCGAAATGAAACCCGAGACCCTGAACAAAAAGTATAACGCAGAACTCAAATCCAGAATTCCGCGCGACAACTATATCAACAACCTCAAAAACTCTGCTCAGCAATTTTTTGTAAAAAGAGATAAAAAAACATACGTCATTGCAGGGTTCCCTTGGTTTGGTGTATGGGCCAGAGATACGTTTATTTCGCTACCGGGTCTTACCTTGGCTCAGGACGATGCAAAGGCTTGCAAAAGTGTGCTCAACACCATGAGCGGACACCTGCACAAAGGCCTGTTCCCAAACATGGGAACCGACCCCGATGCCGATGTGAACAGCGTAGATGCGCCACTCTGGTACGTGTGGGCTGTGCAACAGTATGCCCTCTTCACCGACAAGCACAAAGAGGTTTGGAAAGAATGGGGTAAACACATCATCGAAATTCTCGAAAATTTCAAAAGCGGTACCCGCTATGGCATAATGATGAAAGAAAATTCGCTCATTTACGCCGGTGCACCGGGCAAAGCCCTCACATGGATGGATGCACTCGTATTTGGCGAGCCTGTTACGCAACGCAAAGGTTTCAACGTAGAAATAAACGCACTTTGGTACAATGCCATTCAGTTTGCCCTCGAAGTGGCCCAACTGGCCGGCGACCACAAATTTGTTGACGAATGGAAAGATATGCCCGAAAAAGTGGCGCAGTCTTTCCTGAGTACTTTCTGGAACGACGAAAAAGCATACCTCGCTGACTATGCCGACGAAAAAGGTCCAGATTGGAGCGTACGTCCGAATATGGTATTCGCTACATCTTTACCATACTCACCACTCAACGAACACCAAAAGCGTGCTGTACTCTATCGCATAGAGAAAGAACTGCTCACCCCCAAAGGTTTGCGCACTCTTTCGCCTGCACACGAAAAGTACAAAGGCAAGTACGTCGGAAATCAGCCCAACCGCGATGCTTCATACCACCAGGGTACTGTGTGGCCATGGTTGCTCGGGCATTATGCCGAAGGCCTGCTCAGAGTGAATGGAGTTAACGCTATTCCCGCAGTAGAACGTATGTATTTCGAATTTGAAAAAGATATGACCATAGGTGCCATTGGTACCATTCCCGAAATTTATGACGGCGATCCTCCACACGATCCCAAAGGTGCTACCTCGCAAGCATGGAGCGTTGCCGAAGTTCTGAGAATGGCATATTTAATAGAAAAGTATAAACAATTATAAGCAAGAGCATGAGAGTTTTAATGTTTGGATGGGAATTTCCGCCGCACATAACCGGCGGTTTAGGTACTGCCTGCTACGGGCTTACCAAAGGTCTGAAAAGCATCCCCGGAACCGAAATCATTTTTGTTGTTCCTAAACTTTGGGGTGATGAAGACAAACGTTCTGTTGAACTTGTTGGAGCCGGTGATATACCCGTTTTGCAACGCATAGAAACCACTCAACAGTATTTCAGGGAAGATTCTTTTTCAAATAATGTAGCTCAGCAAACCTTTGATGAGCAATTGTACTCAATCGACCAACTATACGATCACGTTACTTTTGTTGAAATTGCTTCTTTGCTTTCTCCATACCTCTCCCCCGAATATTTTGAGCAAATCATAAAAGAGAAAAAACTCGAACGTTCAAAAGTTGCCATCACCAAAGAAGGCAAACTGGTGTACCGCGAAAATGGTGTGGTAAAATATGTAACCGTAGATTATAACGAGTCTTTTGGTGTCGACGATTTTGGTCGATACACATTTTCAGGTACTTATGGCCCTAACCTGATGACAGAAGTAGCCAACTATGCCAAAGTAGCTCCACGTATAGCCTCCAATTATACTTTCGATATCATTCATGCACACGACTGGCTTTGTTATCCTGCTGGTGTTGCCGCCAAAAAGATTTCTGGAAAACCGCTGGTTATCCACGTGCATGCTACCGAGTTCGATCGCAGCGGCGAAAGCGTAAACCAACCCGTATACGACATCGAAAGATATGGTATGGAAAATGCCGACCGCATCATCACCGTGAGCAACCTTACCCGAAATATAGTGATTGAAAAATATGGCATAGACCCCGACAAAGTTTTTACCGTATACAATGCTGTTGAACCCGATATGTCGGAAAGAAAAAAAGAAACCAAAAAAATTGATGACAAAATAGTTACTTTCCTCGGTAGGGTTACTTTTCAGAAAGGACCGGATTATTTCATCGAAGCTGCATTCAGGGTACTCAAACGCATGGATGGGGTCAGGTTTGTAATGGCAGGAAGTGGTGATATGCTCAAACGCATGATAGACCGTGCCGCTGAACTCAATATTTCCGATAGGTTTCACTTCACCAACTTCCTCAAATCCGATGATGTGAAACGTATGTTCGATATTTCTGATGTGTATGTGATGCCTTCCGTTTCTGAACCTTTTGGTATTTCTCCACTTGAAGCCATGCGGGCAAATGTTCCTGTTATTATTTCAAAACAATCAGGCGTTGCAGAGCTTCTTGAACATGCTGTTAAAGTTGACTATTGGGACATAGATGCCATGGCCGATGCCATATACGGCATTCTTAACTACAAAGCTCTTTCCGAAGTATTCAAAAAATACGGTCGCAAAGAAGTGGACGATTTGCAGTGGGAAAATGCGGCTCACCATGTTCACAAAGTTTATCTATCAGCACTTTAATCTGAATAATAGCATTTTATAATATTGTAAAGAAATATTTCATGAGAACTATCTGCCTTTATTTCCAAGTACATCAGCCCTTCAGGCTCAAAAGATATCGGTTTTTCGAAATCGGACACGATCACAATTATTACGATGAGTATGCAAATTATAGTATTCTTCGTAAAATAGCCGATAAATGCTACCTGCCTGCCAACCAGATTATTTATGATCTGATTCAGAAACATGGCAAAAAATTTAAAATCACTTTTTCTCTCTCTGGTTCAGTCATAGATCAGTTTGAAAAATATACCCCCGATGTGCTCGAAAGCTTCAAGCGTCTGGCCAAAACCGGATGTGTAGAATTTCTTTCCGAAACATATGCACACTCTTTGTCTTCGCTCAAAAGCAAAACTGAGTTCTTCGAACAGGTTCACGCCCATGCCGAAAAGATAAAACAGCATTTTGGCTCAACGCCTACTGCTTTCCGAAATACAGAACTTGTGTATAGCGACTATATTGGCGAAATGGTTTCTGAGCTGGGTTTCAAAGTAATGCTTACCGAAGGTGCCAAACACGTACTCGGATGGAAAAGCCCAAACTACATGTACTATAGCGCCAACAACAAGAAGCTGAAAATGCTACTCAAAAACTTCCGGCTTTCTGACGATATTGCCTTCAGGTTCTCAAACAAAGCATGGGAAGGCTGGCCACTTACTGCCGAGAAATTTGTTGACTGGCTTAACATTGCAGACCCCAAAGAAGAAGTTATAAACCTGTTTATGGATTACGAAACCTTTGGCGAACACCAATGGGCTGAGTCTGGCATTTTCGAATTCCTCAAATCATTCCCCGACACCGTATTCAAAAATTCCGATTTCACTTTCCACACTCCTTCTGAGCTGGCCGACCTTATGCAACCCGTGGCACCTATACATGTGCCATATCCCATTTCATGGGCCGACGAAGAACGAGACCTTACTGCATGGCTTGGCAATGAGTTACAAGACGAAGCTTTTGAGAATCTTTATAACCTAGAACCCATTGTAAAAAAATGCAACGATCCGGCCCTGCTCAAAGATTGGACTTACCTGCAAGCCAGCGACCATTTCTACTATATGTGTACTAAGTTTTTCTCCGATGGCGATGTGCACTCCTATTTCAATCCTTACGATTCGCCTTACGATGCGTTTATCAATTACATGAACGTACTGAGCGACTTTACCATACGTCTGAAAAAAGCAGCCGAAAACTCATTGGGCGATATGACACCAGACAGTCCGGAAGAAATTGCCAGCCTCATTGACAAATACCAGCTTGAAATTCAGAAACTGAAAGAAAAGATGGAGAGTAAAAAAACAAAGGCTATTGACAAAACTAAAAAACAACCTGCTGCCATAGATAAAACTAAAAAGCAACCTGTTCCTATTGATATTACCAAGAAGGAGCCCGAAAAGCTTATGCCTCACTCCGAAGACAAAAAGAAACCTGCCCAGAAAAAGGAAGCCAAACCTTCTACTCCTAAACCTAAAAAGAAGAAGGAATAACTTTTATAAGCATACAAAAAATGAGAAACCTGATAAAAAACCCTTTGTTTGAATCAGGTTTTTCTTTTTACTCAGTCTAAATTTCAAATTTCGGCAATCTTTGCAAACGATTGAATGGGATTTTGTATTAAAAAATAGTACCTTACAGAACATGCCCATCCCAAAATCATTGTTTTATATGCAAGAAATTTGCAACTTTGGACCGTAAGTTCAAAATTTACCATATGCTGTAAGTATTCATTCAAAACCCATTCAACAGCATACTTTTAAAACGTAATAACCATAAACAGAAATATATGGACGATAAATTACTCAAACCGGATTATATATTTGAAACCAGCTGGGAAGTTTGTAACAAAGTAGGCGGTATACATACCGTTGTGTCTACAAAAGCCCTTACATTGGTCAAAGAATATAAAGACAATCTGATTCTCATTGGACCCGATGTTTGGCGCGAAACCAGAAATAATCCGGAGTTTACTGAAGACAAAAAGCTTTTCAGCACTTGGAGAAAACGTATGGCCGAAGAGGGAATTAAAGTGAAGATTGGTCGTTGGAATATTGTTGGAAAACCTGTTGTTTTCCTGGTTGATTTCTCGCCTTTCTTCTCTCTCAAAAACGAAATATTCTCCGAATTCTGGACCACATACCAGCTCGACTCTCTGAGCGGCCAATGGGACTATATAGAGCCTGCTACTTTTGGCTACGCTGCCGGCAAGGTGATCGAAAGTTTCAACAAATACCAGTTGAATATAAGAGACAAAGTGGTTGCGCACTTTCACGAGTGGATGACCGGTACCGGTATCCTGTACCTCAAAAGCCACGCACCACAAATAGCTACACTCTTTACAACCCACGCCACTGCTGTGGGGCGCTCTATTGCCGGTAACAGACAACCTCTTTACAAAAACCTGAATCAATACAACGGCGACGCCAAAGCCCGCGAATTTAATATCATATCCAAACATTCGCTCGAAAAAATAACTGCTCACGCGTCCGACTGCTTCACCACAGTGAGTGATCTTACTGCTGCTGAATGTAGCCAGTTTCTCGAAAAACCTGCAGATATAGTTACGCCAAACGGTTTCGAAGACAACTTTGTACCACAAGCAGATGTATTTGCAAAAAAACGTGCCGATTCGAGAGCCAAACTGAAGCAAGTTGCCGAAGCAGTGCTTGGTTACGAACTTGCCGACGATGTCAAATTTGTAGGTACCAGCGGTCGCTATGAGTTCTGGAACAAAGGTATAGATGCCTTCATTGATGCCATGGGTAGCCTGAACCACCGCGAGCGTTTCAACAAAGACATAGTGGCTTGGGTACTTGTACCTGCCAACAACTATGGTCCCCGCCGAGATCTCATCGAAAGACTCAACGGTAATGATAAGAGCAATACTCCGCTCAGCAACCGTTTTATGACCCACAACCTGCACGATTCTGAATACGACCCTACTCTCAACAGGCTCAAAGAATTAGGCATCACAAATGGCCCTGAGCAGCACGCTAAGGTTATTTTTGTTCCTTCTTACCTCAACGGCGAAGATGGTATTTTCAATATCGGCTACTACGATTGTCTTATCGGATTAGATCTTACTGTATTCCCATCATATTACGAGCCTTGGGGTTATACTCCGCTCGAGTCTCTTGCTTTCCACGTACCTACTGTTACCACCACTTTGGCTGGTTTTGGTTTGTGGGTTAAAAGCAAAATGAGCGAAATTCACGACTGCGTTGGTGTCGTTGAACGTAACGACGAAAACTACCCACAAGTTGTTGAAGATATTGCAAACCGCATTATCCTTTGTTCATACAAGGCCGAAGAAGAAATACATCTTGCACGCGAAAATGCTTATTTCGTTTCACGTACTGCATTATGGAAAAACCTTATCAATTACTACAAAGAAGCCTATTCTATTGCCCTTTCGCAAGTTGCCAAACGCAACACCGACAGCTCTTATACTCCTAAGTTCGAAACACTGGTTAGCGTTAAAAAACCAAAATCGCAACGCCCGAACTGGAGGGTCATCTCTGTTCAGCCAAACCTGCCTATGGAATTCAAAGGTCTTGAAGAAATTTCAATGAACCTTTGGTGGAGTTGGAATTATGAGGCGCGCGAGCTATTTGAGATGATTGGAACAGGATTATTCAAGAGAGCTGAATATAACCCCGTGAAACTCCTTAAAGAGGTTTCTATCGACCGCTTCAACGACCTTAAAAACAACAACGATTTCGTTACAAAATACCGCCACGTATATTCGCAATTCAATGCTTATATGGCGGAAAAGCCTAAAGCGGAATCTATGAAAATAGCCTATTTCAGTATGGAATTTGGGTTGGCTGCTGCTGTGAAAATTTATTCTGGTGGTTTGGGTATTCTCGCCGGAGATTATCTGAAACAGGCTTCTGACCAAAACGTACAAATGGTTGGTGTTGGTTTGCTTTACCGCTATGGTTATTTCACCCAAAAACTTTCTGTGGGTGGCGAACAAATGGCTATATACGATCCTCAAAACTTCTCCGAACTTCCTGTTCATAAAGTAACCGATGCCAATGGTGATCAGGTTACCGTTCGCATCATCATGCCCGGACGCTCTGTATACGTTCAGGTATGGCGCGTGCAGGTTGGCCGCATTCCACTTTATCTGCTTGATACCGACTTCGAACGCAACTCGCACGAGGACCGCACCATCACTCATTACCTGTATGGTGGCGACAATGAAATGCGTCTGAAACAAGAAATTGTGCTGGGTATTGGTGGTATTCGTGCTCTCAATTTGCTAGGCATTCACCAAAACATATTCCACATAAACGAAGGCCACGCCGCTTTCATAGGCATTGAACGTCTCAGGGAATTTATTCAGGAGAAAAACTTCACTTTTGCTGAGTCGCTCGAATTAGTACGTGCTTCTTCGCTTTTCACCACACATACTCCCGTAGCTGCCGGTCACGATGCATTCCCCGAAGAGCTCATCATGACTTATATGGGTCATTACCCCGAAAGATTGCGTATTTCTTGGGAAGAATTTATAAACCTCGGAAAACACAATCCTACCGATAAGCATGAGAAATTCTCAATGAGCCAGTTGGCTATTTCTGCTTCGCAGGAAGTAAACGCGGTGAGTTGGCTCCACGGAAAAGTTACACGCGAGATGTTTACCTACCTATGGGATGGTTATACTGAAGAAGAATTGTATATAGGCTATGTGACCAACGGTGTGCATTACCCTACATGGACTTCCAGGTATTGGAGAAAACTCTACGAAAAACATTTTGGTAAAGATTTCGACAAAAACCTTGAAAAACGTGAACTTTGGAACAAAATATATACTGTTCCCGATGCTGAAATCTGGACTGTACGTCAGCAATTGCGTTCTATATTGTTTGAAGATTTGCTTGAGCGCCTGAGTGCTTCTATAGCCAAACGCCACGAAGACCCCAGAAACTTGCTTGCAATAAAGAGTGCTCTGAATAAAGACGTTCTTACAATTGGGTTTGCCCGAAGATTTGCCACATACAAACGTGCTTACCTCCTGTTCCAGGATACCGAGCGCCTGAGTGCCATTGTAAACAATCCCGACATGCCGGTTCAATTCCTGTTTGCAGGTAAAGCCCACCCGGCCGATGTGGAAGGACAAGAGCTCATTGAAGCCATTGTTGAAATCTCACACAAACCCGAATTTATTGGTAAAGTAGTATTCATTGAAAACTACGACATGGAACTTGCCTCCAGAATGGTACAAGGTGTGGATGTATGGCTCAATACGCCTACCCGCCCCCTCGAAGCATCTGGTACAAGTGGTATGAAAGCAGTAATGAACGGTGTACTCAATTTCAGCGTACTCGATGGCTGGTGGGTAGAGGGTTATAAAGACGGCGCCGGATGGTCGCTGCCCGAAGAACGTACATTCCAGAACCAACAGTACCAAAATGAACTGGACTCAGATATGATTTACAACACGCTTGAAAACGAAATCATACCTATGTTCTACGATCGCGATAGCCAGAACATACCACTTCGCTGGATTCAATACATCAAAAACTGTATTGCTAATATTACCCCGGATTTCACTACCAAACGTATGCTCGACGACTATATTGAGCGTTTCTATTCTAAGCTATTCACCCGTACCAAACTTATCACTGCAAATGACTATGAGCTAGCTCAGAATATAGCTTCTTGGAAAAAACGTATGTCGATTGGATGGGAAAGTGTTGAAATCATTTCGATAAATACCCCCGATATCATGCAACAACCATTAGTGATTGGCGAGGAGTATACCGGAGATGTAGTCATAGATTTGAAAGAACTGCCATTGGACAGCGTGGGCATGGAATTGCTCATGGTTACCAATACCGGTGAAAAAACCACCATAGTCGGCCGTTTCGAAATGGTACAGTCTCACGTGGATGGCAAAGTGGTTACTTTCTCAATGAAACTGCAGCCTTCGTTGCCAGGTATGTTCAACTACGGTATACGTATGTATCCGAAACATGAACTGCTGCCTCACCGCCAGGACTTCGGTTTCGTTCGCTGGATTTAAAAACATATTTATCTTTTATAGAAAAGCTGCCCCAAAAGGCAGCTTTTTTTTTATACGTTTCAAGCAAATTCTGAATGCGAACTTCATTTACTATTTATTCATATTGCCATTCATATTTTTATTATAAAGATTTATGGAATTTGAAGCAATGGAGTATCTAAATATAAAGATTTTATCAACACCAAACGAAACTATAACTAGTATGATAATTAGTTCAATGTATTCAGCTCTTTTACTTTTATACTTCAATCTGCCTATTGGATATGAAAATACAAGCTCTATACCGGCACTTCGGATCCAAATGCAAGCCACCAAACATATCCCCTTAGCAGAGAATGAGGATATTAAAACAATTTCTGATTCTACAAAGCTAGGTAAATCTATAAAATCAACTTCCAAAGATACACTTAATCAAAATACCGACATTCCTGTCGAGTATTTCTATCCAATAGAAGTATTTCCTAGGTTTCCGGGTGGTGATTTAAAATGTTTGGATTATATATATAGTAATGCCATCTATCCGGAACCTGCAATAAGAGCAAAGGCAGAAGGTAAGATTCTTGTGCGTTTTTTAATAGACAAAGATGGCCATATAAGTGATGCCAATATTTTGAGAGGTGTAAACTACGATCTAAACAGCGAAGCACTTAGAGTAGTGTTATCTATGCCGGATTGGATTCCTGCTTACGAATATCCCAATGAGCACCTAAATAAAGATTCTTGGTTTTATATTCCTATATCTTTTTCTTTGAGTGCCGATACACTTAAAAGATATGTAGTCAGGCCCAAAATTCATAAAATCAATCCTGAATGTAGTATCTATCCGAATCCAGCATCCGACTATTTTCAAATTGAATTAAAAGGAATGAATGATACAGATAAATTTAATTATACCATCCTCTCACAAAATGGGGAAATAAAATCTCAGGGTGAAATGTACGGGAATATAACACAAATAGATACTCGCAATTTTCAATCTGGTTTTTATATTGTTGTAGTTGAATCTATTGCATCAGGATTTAAAATAACTGAAAAGCTTATTGTCAGCCATTAAATTGCAAATAATGCACTCTGCTTGTTGGCAATCACATTCTCCATCCATGCAGGCGATCATGAAAATATTTTTTCATTTTTTTTTATACCACTATGTAAAGTTTCAAAAAATGATCTAATATTGCAATATAATACACACAAGTAGCATATATGATTTTATCTAATACTACAGAATACGGAATACGGCTGCTCACGCTCATTGCACGCGAGTCGGGTTCTTTCTGTTCG
>JAIFMY010000167.1 GCA_020048155.1 Bacteroidota bacterium | reverse complement strand
GATACGGAAAACGCTCAAGTGTAGAAGATTATCGCATCACCAATCGGGGTGGTAAAGGGGTAAAAGCTATGAACATAACCGAAAAAACCGGTGATTTGGTTGCAATTTTGGATGTAAGCGGTGAAGACGATCTCATGATTATAAATAAATCAGGAATAACATTGCGCATGCCCATAAACAGCATCAGACTCATGGGAAGAGCTACACAAGGTGTGAAACTGATTGATATAAAAGGGAGTGATGCCATTGCCAGCGTAACCAAAGTAGATGTAGAGCATGAAATAGAGCAAGACCCATTCGATTCATTGGATGATTTATAGCAGGTTTTTAAATTTGTATATATTAGGTATTAACTATATTTTTGGCCCGAAAACAATAAAACAAAGTTATGAAAATTAAGAATTTTGTATTAGTAGCGGTTCTATTGGCGTTTCAGGTGTCGCTTATGGCACAGCCTACCGTCCAAAAACCCTTTGCTTCAATAAAAGGAGCGCTCGATAAAATAGAAGCATCAAAAAAAGAACCTCAACTTTCCGACTTTGGTGGCAACGAGAAAAAATTTCTGAAAGCAAAAGATAAACATGCGGAGCAAATTGCCGATCCTTCTTTCTGGTTCGAAAGAGGCGAAGCTTTCAAGAATGTGGAAATGTATGCCGGCGACAATCTTGGCCTTGGCGTTTCAAGTGCTTCAGTAGGAATCTTACGTGGCAATCCTAAAACCAAAACTACAGAAGGTAGTGTTGAAATATGGAATTACGAAGGTTATTTTTTGGCTTTTGAAGAAGCTAAATTGAAAAAATGGGGTTTAACAGAACCTATGGATGGGGCTTTTGCCAATATGGTAGAATCTTATAACAATTCTGTTGAAAAAGATGCCAAAGGCAAAATGAAATCGAAAGTACAGAAAAGTTTGGTATTGGCGCGCAACTACTATCGCAACGAAGGCATTATGTTCTACTTCGATAAACAATTTGACAAAGCCCTAAAAGCCTATGAGCAAGCTCTCTACATATTTGAAATGCCTATAATGGCTGGTTCAGATACTTTGGGTTACAATATTGGCGAACAATATTATTATGCTGCTGCCTTTGCAGAAGCTGCAACTGACCCAGAGAAATCTGTGATTTTCTACTCTAAACTAATAGAGTACAACAAAGCTAACCCTACCCGTGCTTATGAGCCAGTAAAAGCTTATCGTTTCCTTGCTAATACTTACAAGACCCTCGAAAAACGAGATCTACAGGAAAAAACCTTACTAGATGGCCTTGTTGCCAACGGTGACGATAAAGACCTGATGATAGATATGACTCAGTATTATCTTGATTCTCAGAACTCTGAAAAAGCGCTCGAATTCCTGAAACGTGCTTTGGAAAAAGATCCGAACAACTACGTATACATCTTTGTAAAAGGTACACTCTACGATAGTTTCAAGCAACTTGAGTACAACAAAATGGATCTCATTCGCCAAGAAGTAAGCAAAGCCGACAGTTTGAGAAGGGAAAACAAAATGACTAAAGACGAGTTTACCAAACTGCGCGATGCAAAAACTTTGGAAGCCAATGCTTTATGGGTTCCAGCCGATCAGAATATGGATCTAGCAATTACTGACTACAATGCTTCTTTAGCTATTGAACCCGATTACTTCAACGCTAAATACAATATTGGTGCAGTATACTACAACAAAGCTGCTCAGATTATAAAAATGGCAGAACTTATACCTACTACCGATGTGAAGAAATATGATGAGCAAATGAACATTTCGAAAGAGTTGTTCGAGAAAGCCCGTCCATTCCTTGAGGAAGCTAGCGTAATAGAACCAAACAATGTGTCTACATTACAAACCTTGAGCACCATTTATGCAAAATTGGGAATGTATGACAAAGTAAAAGAATTGAAAGCACGCATTACCGAAATTGAAAACAGCAATAGCGGTCAGATCAAGTAATTAGCTCAGAATTATATAAAAGGGGGAACGCAATAGTGTTCCCCCTTTTTTTTGTGTGTAAAATGCAAATAAAAATGCCGGAATACGCATTGCAGTCCGGCATTTTGTGTAACATATGCTAAGAATCAGTTCAGATATGCATATAAATCAAACTCTTCGTTACGTTCTATCGTCGCATTGTAAAAGGCTCCCACTTTAAGCAATCTGTCGGCAGGTATGAGCACCTCGTTGTCTACTTCAGGCGAATCGAATTGGGTACGACCTATGTAGTAATCACCTTCTTTTCTGTCGATTAGAACTTGCGCTTGTGTGCCCAATTTCAGATGGTTAAGCTCAGCACTTATGGCCTGTTGTATAGCCATAATTTCCTCAGCCCGGGCTTGTTTTATTTCCGGTGGTATTTCATCTTCATATTTTGAGTGAGCAAAGGTTTGGTCTTCATCTGAATATGTAAAAACACCTAACCTATCGAATCTGAAATCCCGTACAAATTCTTTCAACTCTTCGAAATCTTTTTCCGTTTCGCCGGGATGCCCTACCAATAGTGTAGTTCGTATGGCTACACCTGGAATCTCTGCCCGCAGTTTATTTAGCAAGCTTAGCGCCATTTTTTTGGTATGTCCACGTCTCATTTTGCGCAACATATTGTCGGAAATATGTTGCATAGGCATATCTATGTACTTACAAATTTTGGGGTTGGCAGCGATCAATGGAATTATTTCTTGCGGAAAACCAGCGGGATAGGCATAGTGAAGGCGAATCCAATGTAATTGATCAATCTCCGAAAGTTTGGTAAGCAATTGTCCCAGCTTACTTTCGCCGTATATATCCACACCATAAGCAGTAAGATCTTGGGCTATAAGTATGAGTTCACATACTCCTTTTGCAGCCATATTGCGTGCATTTCTGAGTAAAATTTCAATGGGAACCGATTTGTGTTTCCCCTTGAACACGGGTATAGCACAGAACGAACAAGTCCGATCGCATCCTTCTGAAACTTTCAGGTAACCATAATGAGAAGGCGTGGTAAGTTTCTGTACGCCATCAAGTTGCTGTACATAGCTTGCGCCCATGTATTCAACTATTTTATCAGTTTCGTATACCCCAAAAAAAGCGTCGGCTTCTGGTATTTCGGCTTTAAGCTCTTCTTTGTATCTCTCGCTCAAACAACCCATTACTATCACCTTTTCAATTTTTCCTGCTTTTTTGGCCTCAATGAAACCCAAGATGGTGTTAATGGATTCTTCTTTAGCATCTTGTATAAATCCGCAGGTATTTATGACCACAGTTTTGGCTTTGTATGAATCAGAATTGTGAACTATCTCTATATCGTTTTCTTCGAGCTGCGAAATCAATTTTTCTGAATCGACCAGGTTTTTAGAACAACCCAGGGTCACTATATTTACAAGTTTCTTTTTTGACATTCTACATGATTAACTGAACAATGAATCTACAAATGCTTTTTTATCAAATAATTGCAAATCTTCTTTACGTTCACCGATACCAATATATTTCACTGGAATACGAAACTGATCTGATATACCGAGCACTACCCCACCTTTTGCAGTTCCATCTAACTTTGTAATAGCCAGAGCAGTAACCTCTGTGGCCAAAGTAAATTGTTTTGCTTGCTCAAAAGCGTTTTGTCCGGTAGATCCATCGAGTACCAGCAAAACTTCGTGTGGTGCATCGTCTATCACCTTTTTCATTACTTGCTTTATCTTGGTGAGCTCATTCATCAGGTTTATTTTGTTGTGCAGGCGTCCGGCAGTGTCTATTATAACAACATCGGCACCTTGCGCTTTGGCCGATTTCAGGGTATCAAAAGCCACAGAAGCAGGGTCTGCCCCCATTTGTTGTTTCACAATGGTTACCCCAATACGTTCAGACCAAATGGTAAGTTGTTCAGTAGCAGCGGCTCTAAAGGTGTCGGCAGCGCCAAGGACTACTTTTTTGCCTTGCTGCGAAAACTGCCATGCCAGCTTACCTATGGTAGTAGTTTTGCCTACACCATTTACCCCAACCACCATGATTACATATGGGTCGGCACTATTTTTTCTGACTTCGGCTTCAAAATTCACTGAGTTTTCTTCAAGCAAAGAGGCTATCTCTTCTTTCAATATCTTATTCAGTTCACCAGAACTTACATATTTATCACGGGCAACTCGCTCTTCTATGCGACGGATAATTTTAATGGTGGTGTTTACCCCAACATCGGCAGCTATGAGGATTTCTTCCAAATCGTCGAGTACTTCATCGTCAACTTTCGATTTTCCAGCAATGGCTTTAGTAAGCCTAGTAAAAACATTGTCTTTGGTTTTGGAAAGACCTTTGTCGAGGCTTTCCTTTTTGTCTTTTGAAAAAAAATTGAAAAGTGACATTCTTAATATATTTTTCTAAATGTGGCTAAGATGAATGCATGAACCAAATGAGGGTTTGAAATTTTGAAATTGGGGTTACAAAATATTCATATTCAAATGTTTATAACACGTCACAAAATTGTGCTAAGGTATGCACTAATTTGCATTCCCCCAATTTAATATGCAAAAAAACTTTTTGAAATTTTGTATAAAAAAAAAGCTTCGCACCAAGGTGAAAAGCTTTTTTTTATGAGCTAATATTTACTCAATTACTTTTTTTCAAAGTATTCTTTTGCTTTTTCAATAGGCACAACTTCTTCTTTGAAAGTGTATGAGCCTGATTTTGGTGAACGAACCATTTTAATCACTTTAGCGTAACTTTTGGTTCCTTTCTGCAGCGATGCTACAACCTTCTTTGCCATAGTCTAGTTTTGTTTACTTAATTTCACGATGAACGGTCATTTTTTTCATGATAGGGTTGAATTTTTTCAACTCCATACGGCCCGGGGTATTCTTCTTGTTTTTGGTAGTCACGTACCTAGAAGTACCGGATAAGCCTGATGTTTTGTGCTCTGTGCATTCAAGAATCACTTGTATGCGGTTACCTTTCTTAGCCATAATTTTATTTTTCCCCTATTATTAATATTCGTTTAAAAACCCTTTAAGTTTGGCTTCTTTCAAAGCAGTTTTCAAACCCAATTTTGCTATGGTACGTATACCTTCAGCAGAAACCTTAAGCGTAACCCAACGTTCTTCTTCTTCCAGGAAGAATCGTTTAACGAATAAATTGGGTTTAAACGTTCTTTTGGTTTTTGCGTTAGAGTGCGATACATTATTACCGCCAATAACGCGTTTTCCTGTTATCTGACAAATTCTTGACATTGTTATTCTGTTTTTTTTTATGTCGTCCCAAACGGTTGGCAAAATTGAACATTTTTATTCAATAATTCAAGAGTTTGGATAAATATTTCTAAAAAAAATTGTTATTTGGCACAAAGCTGTATAAATTGAGCTATACATATACTTAAAGTGATATGACATATATTATTAATATTAAATTATATATGAATCTTTAATATCAGCCCATATCTGACATTTGAAGACATTTATTTTGCTGCTTCAATGTGTTACTTAATCATTTTTAACATAATCCGGTTTCATGTTTCACACCAAATTTTCTAGCTTTGATATATAAAACATTCTACACATTTGTTCATTAAATTTAAAACTTACATACTATGGCTTTTGAATTACCGGAACTTCCCTACGGGAAAAACGAATTTGGCGCTTTTATTTCTGCCGAAGGCTTTGATTATCATCACGGAAAGCACCATGCAGCTTACATAAACAACCTCAATAAAGCGATTGTAGGCAACTCTTTTGAAACACTTTCATTGGAAGAAATTGTAAAGAAATCGAATAAAGAATCCAATCTGCCTGTTTTTAACAATGCAGCTCAGCATTGGAATCACTCATTTTTTTGGAAATGTATGCGTCCAGGTGGCGGTGGCGAACCTACTGGCGAGCTTAAAAAGTTGATTGAACGCGATTTTGGTACATTTGATGCTTTCAAAACTGAGTTTAGCACCGCTGCAACCACGGTTTTTGGCTCTGGTTGGGCTTTTTTGGCTATGGACGGCAACGAAAAACTTAAAATAGTAAAATACAGCAATGCCGGTACTCCGCTTATTGATGACCTGAAAGGCATAATGACTATTGATGTTTGGGAACATGCATACTATATAGACCATCGGAATGCACGTCCTAATTTTATTGAATCCTTCTGGAAATTTGTGAACTGGGATTTTGCTAACAACAATTTGTAATCGAAAGTAAACTTATTTAAAAATACTTGTATGTAAAGCCGGAAATTATCCGGCTTTTTTTTATCTTCGTACCAAATGAGATTTATCGTGTATGCAATTGACTCCCGACGCTAATGAGTTGCTATTGCAACTGCCTCAGATAATAATAGATAAAAATGTATGGTGGCGCTCTGCTAACCTACCGACTGCTTATAAAGGCATGAAAAAGAGAGGTTTCTATCAGGTTTTATCGCCTCACCTCAATTTTATAGAGCTTTCGCACCCCCTTATTTTGCATGGTCATCAAAAAACTGGCAAATCAACTATGCTTATGCATTTGATTGATGGCTTGTTGGGAAATGATGTTAATCCACATCATATATTGTTGATCAAAATTTCGGATTGTATTCAGCACAATATTGATATAAAGGAACTTATAGAGGAATACTTAAACTATTTTGAAAGTAAAAATCTAGATATAAAATATCTTTTTATTGATGATTTAGAGTTATATACCGGTTGGGGCGATGTATTGCAGTTTTTATATTCCAAAGTGATGGGAATCAAATTCATATGCACCAGCTCTCTCATTCCATCTTGGAGGTTGAATGAGCTAAAAGAATTCGATTTTGAAATATTCATGCTGCCCCAGCTAACCTTCTATGAGTATGTAGGCATGGTAGGCGGCGAATCTTTACACATAGATGATGAAGTAGAACCTATAGCCACCGATGAAATAGATCGCCTGAATGCCTTTTTTCATGGTTACATAAAGTTTGTAACAGATTATACTGAAACCCCGGGTAAGCAAGAATCTAGCCTCATGGAAGCGTTCGTAAATCTGTTTCCGGGGAATATGAGTTTTAAGCTAAACCATAATCACTTCAGCATCTGGATGTTTTTGTTACGCAATCTTTCTAGCATTTTCAGTGTAGAAATATTGGCTTCTGATACACAAACATCTGTCAAAGAGGTAAATGAATTCATGGAATTGGCGCAAGAGTATGCTATATTCCACTTCTTGCCCCAATGTGTGAATGAAAAGAAACCTGAGGATCAACATTTTCATAGACCACTACTCATAAATCTGAGCTGTATCGGCTTATTTCTGAAAGGTGAATTCAATATTAAAAAGTTAGATATACACTTATTGGAAAGTGTGGTACACTGCCAATGGGAACATGTATTCCCTATTAACCTTAAATGCCTGAATAGCGAAAGCACAGATGTATCGATGATAAGATTTGATGCCGACGACCATATTCAGTGGCTTAGCGTAGTTACATTTTCAAACGATATAAAATCTGATATAGAACGCATTGCCCGAATTGCTGACTTTTGCATTAGCAGGCAGATCTATTTCCCGGTTATAACCACACTCGATTATTATGGGTTTATTGAATATAAAGGTGTTTTGTTCAGTTTTCAACCACTTGCTATTTATACATATTCTGTTGGCAGACATATACTTGAAAGCAGAATAATGCAATAATTATAAACGAATTTTATTACACATTTTCAACTTTCCAATTTTATGTTTACTCAAAACGACTACAAACAAATGGACGAAATGGGGGTTACACCTCAGACCATAGAAAAACAAATTGCCAGTTTTCAACAAGGATTTGCTTTCATGCGAATGGTTAAAGCAGCTACCATTGATGATGGTATCATACGCCTAGATGACGAACATCTGAAGCATTTTATAGAACTATTTGAAAATGAGAAATTAAGATTAAATGTTGTAAAGTTTGTGCCAGCTTCGGGTGCTGCTACTCGCATGTTCAAATCGATGTATGAATTTGTAGAACAGTACGATAACTCAACAGAAAAGTACGAAGAGTTAAAAAACAAGTCGTCGTTTGGCAGTATGTATCATTTCTTTAAGAATATTGAGAAATTCGCCTTCTGGAACGATTTGCAACAACTATATCATAAGGAAAATTCAACAGTTGAAGAAAAACTGTTGCAGAAAGAATTTAAAGCTGTTGTACAAAAAGTATTGGATAGTAATGGGTTAAACTATGGTAACTTACCTAAAGGTTTACTTAAATTTCATCGTTACCCTACTGAAAATCGCACTTCATTTGAGGAACATCTGGTTGAAGGTGCCCAAATGATAAATATAAATGGGAAAACTAATCTGCATTTCACAGTATCGCCCGACCATCAGCCCATGTTCTCTGAGTTATTTCACAAGGTTGAAGAAGAATATGAGTCGCGATTCAATACAATGTTCATTACCAGCTTTTCACAACAAAAAAAATCAACAGATACCCTTGCTGTCGACTTAGAGAATTCCCCTTTCAGAGACAAAGAAGGAAAGTTACTTTTCAGACCGGGTGGTCATGGGGCTCTCATCGAGAACCTCAACGATTTGTTTGCTGACATGGTACTTATAAAAAATATTGACAATGTAGCTCCAGATTATCTCAAGCCCTATACTTTCGATTATACAAAAGCAATGGCTGGCGTTCTACTTCATTTTCAAGAGAAGATAGCTGATTATCTGCGTAAATTGGACAATTTTGAGGAAATGGACGATGAAATGCTAGATGAAATTGGCGATTTTTTGGTTCACAACCTATGCAATCTGCCATCCGACAAATTTATACCACGCAATAGATTAGAACGTACAGTCTATTTGCGTAAAAAGTTGGATAGACCTATACGTGTGTGCGGAATGGTAAAAAATGAAGGTGAGCCCGGCGGCGGTCCTTACTGGTGTGTTAACAGAGATGGTACTGTATCGTTGCAAATAGTTGAAAGCTCGCAGATGAATATGGATGATACAAGTACCAGAAATCTTGTAGCCTCAGCTACACACTTCAACCCGGTGAATATGGTATGCTATATACGCAATTACAAAGGGATGAAATTTGATCTCACTAATTTTATTGATCCATTGACTGGTTTTATAAGTGAAAAAACTTATGGAGGAAAGGGTCTGAAAGCACTTGAGTTGCCTGGTTTATGGAATGGTGCAATGTCTGACTGGATTACCATTTTTGTGGAAATGCCTATTGAAACATTCAATCCGGTGAAAACTGTACACGATTTGCTTCGTTCGCAACACCAACCTCAGGAATAGTGAAAACTGAGCAAATCTCGAAGGACGATGTGCGCCGGCAATTGGCTAAATGGCTATATTACCTGGATGCTGATATTCTAACAGATATGGTCGAAAATTCTGAATTGATAGGTGTCCCACGTAATACCCGGCTATTGAAAGAAGGCGATTTCGTGAAAATTATACCATTTGTAATAAATGGATTGGTGAAGGTATATACAAGCTTCGAAGACAAAGAATTGCTGCTGTATTATATTCGTCCGGGCGAGTCATGCATTATGTCGTTTGCAGCAAGTCTCCGTAACGAGCAGAGCAAGATATATGCAGTGACCGAAGAAAAATCTGTGTTGCTGCTCTTGCCAACCGACAAAGTAAGCAAATGGATGAAACAATCGCCGGATGTAAATCGGCTGTTTTTCATGCTTTTCAACCAAAGATATGCCGATTTGCTTGAAACCATACAGCATCTCATTTTCAACAAATTGGACGTAAGATTGTACAATTATCTCAAAGATAAGGTAGAAGTAACAAAAACCAACCCAATAAAAATATCGCACAGGCAAATAGCCGCCGAACTTGGAACTGCCCGCGAGGTAGTGAGCCGAATGATAAAAAAACTGGAACGCGAAGGGAAAATCTTGCAAATGTCCAATTCTATAAAAATATTTCCGGTTGGTGACTAAAGTTACCAACTTCACCATTCAACAGCCTTATATTTGTAGTGAAAATCTAATTCAATAGTTTAGTAATTTTTTTAAAAACAGCATGATATGAAAAAGAATGTAGGAAGTATTGACAAAATTGTACGCGTTGTACTTGCATTGGTTTTTGCAGGCTTGTATTTTGGTGGTGTGGTTACCGGATACTTAGGAATTGCACTAGTAGTGTTCGGTGTGGTATTTCTGGCCACCTCATTCATGAGCTTTTGTCCTCTGTACACCCTATTTGGTATGAGCACATGCCCACGCGAAGAGAAAAAAGCTTAATTATAATTTTATAAAATAAAAAAAGCGTTGGCAGAATATGTCAACGCTTTTTTTATAAAAAATATTTTGGTTTATAATAATTTAGCAATTTCGAAGTGCATACCGTCTTTACGCTTTCTGAAATGGCCACCCCAGAAGAAGCCTAGCTTATTAGCAATGGGAACAAGCGGACGCACGGTACCTTTTTGTCCCATAAGCGGTGGAACTATGCCCAAAGCATTTGAACGGATGTTTATATCAAAAGAAACTCCGTAAGCATGTGTACTGAGTCTTACACTGCTACCACGTATATAACGAGGGCTATAGCTACAACACCAATCGGTGATATAAGGCAAAAGTCCTTCTCTTTCCCACTCTTCCCACAAAGCCAGCATTTGCTGAGCACCACGCTTGTGAAAAAGAATCTTGCCTTTGTCATGCCCCCAGGTTTGGTTGAGTTTATTCAATTGTGGAACCACAATTTCAATCAGGTTATCTGCCACCCAATTGTTGAGTACCTTTATATTGCCCGAAGCCAAAGGTTCAAACTCGATTTTTCCAAAATTTAAATCTAGTTGCTCAGGTGTTAAAGTCTGATAACCCGGAACCGGCGGCCAATCTTCAGTACCTTGCCCGTTTGCCAGATGATCATCTGAAGGATCGTCATCAAATACAAATCCGAACTCAACTGCTTTTCTGTAGGTAGTTTCATTTACTATCCCATCCGGGCTTATACCATAATTTGCTTGAAATGCTTTGGTGCCCATAGCTGTAGCCTCGTCAAATTGGCCAGTAGCTTCTACCAAGTGATATTCTTCGCCTAAAAGGTAATATTGCCATTGTTCAACATCTGCACCAGAGTCGCCAGTTTTAAGTACTCTCATATATTTAAATTTTAGTTTTAACTTAGTATTTCGAAATTTCAACTTATCTTATAGCTTTGAAACTTCAAAAAGTATTTAACAAATTTGCAAGCATCTATGCTGCACCGTAATATAATACTTTTTTTTTATTCATGAAAATTTTACCCTTTTTCTTGCAAAATATGATACAAAGAATTGCTAAAACCCCCATATTTAGCTATTTGTCATGCATGATTATGCTGACATTGCTATTTCCAATACACCTGATAGCCCAGTCTGATAATCAGGGTAGCCGCGATAACAGATTCATTCCCAGACTTCAGAACTACTATATTGCTTTCGACGACCGAAAGGAATACGACGAATTCAGATTCTGGGATGGTGCCAAACTTGTGAATGTAGCCGGCGAGGTGCATATAATCCGCTATACAACACTCAACAACAAAAAACCGCTCAAGGAAACAAAAATACTCTCTACATACCGACAAATAGCGGAAGACCGGAATGGTGGCTCTCTTTTCGAGGGTATATATCCGCAGTTAGACACCGAAATATTGAGCAATATGCCAGCCGGTACTTTTAAATACAACCTCGGTACGCGTGAGATATGGTTTCAGGTGTTAGTACTCAATGAAGGAAAAGACTACGAACTGGCTGTGGTAGATGGAAAAGAGAAAAAGGATAACCCCAAAGCAGACCAAATGCTTACTTTGCTTAACGAAGAAGGTAAAGTAAACTTGTACATCAATTTTGATGTAGGAAAATCTGAGATAAGGTCTGAATCTGAGCTCACCATCAGAGAAATAGCTAAAGCACTCACCGAAGACAGGGCGCTGGAACTTACCATTGAAGGACATACAGACAACCAGGGAACAGCAGCTTCAAACAAATCGCTATCGCAACGCCGAGCCGCAGCTGTGCGCGAGTATCTGATTAAGCAAGGTATTGAACCAGAAAGACTTTCGGTTTTAGGATTCGGCTCAGATTTCCCCATTGCCGATAATTCAACCGAAGAAGGAAGAGCTTTGAACCGAAGAGTAGCACTAGTTAAAAAAGCTGAGCTCTCAGGGCAGGAATAGTTCAATGTTGAGTTGTGTATATCATATAAAACCTCAAGTTCAGACTTTTTATAAAAAGTAATTTTTTTACATGGTATAAATAGCACAATATTTTACATTTAAACTACATTTTTTTACTTTTGCTGAGTTTTGCAAAAGTAAGACACCGAATATTGTACCCATTTAAATTATATAAGTATGAAAATTTCATACAATTGGTTGAAAGAATATCTCTCAATCGATCTCAGTGTAGCTGAAGTATCTCATATTCTTACCGATATAGGCCTGGAAGTAGAAGGCTACGAAACTTTTGAGTCTGTAAAAGGCGGCCTGAAAGGCGTGGTAATAGGCCATGTGCTAAGTGCTGCAAAACACCCGAATGCCGATAAACTTACGGTTACAACCGTTGATGTAGGAACTGGTGAGGCTTTGCAAATAGTATGTGGCGCGCCCAATGTAGCACAAGGGCAAAAAGTGGCTGTGGCCACAGTTGGCACTACTTTGTACATGGGCGATAAGGAACTTGAAATAAAGAAAGCCAAAATACGCGGCGAAAACTCTGAAGGCATGATATGTGCCGAAGATGAGCTTGGACTGGGTACGAGCCATGCTGGCATCATGGTGCTGCCTGAGCATCTGAAACCCGGTATGCCCGCGTACGAATATTTTGGTATTGAATCTGATACCGTTTTCGAAATTGGTCTTACCCCAAACCGTGCCGATGCTGCATCGCATTATGGCGTTGCACGCGAACTTGCCGCCAGACTCTCGCTAAGCAGACCTGTGCAGCTAACCGCACCCGATGTTCAGAAATTTACCATTCATAACAATCTACTGCCTATACCGGTAGAAGTACTTGCCAATGACGCATGTATGCGCTATAGCGGCATCACACTTACAGATGTGAAAGTGGCAGAATCGCCCAATTGGTTGAAAAACAGATTAAAGGCTATTGGCCTATCTCCCATAAACAACATTGTTGATATTACCAATTTTGTATTGCACGAAACCGGACAACCTTTACATGCATTTGATGCTGCTAAGATAAAGGGCAATAAGGTAATAGTGAGAACCCTGAACCAAGATACATCTTTTGTTACTTTAGATGCAAAAGAACGCAAATTGCACCAAGAAGACCTGATGATTTGCAACTCGGAAGAAGGCATGTGCATTGCAGGCGTATTCGGTGGCATGGATTCAGGTATTAATAACGATTCTCAATCTGTTTTCCTCGAAAGTGCTTGGTTCAGCCCTGTTTCTATACGCAAAACATCGAAAAGGCACGCTTTGCACACCGATGCTTCGTTCCGCTTTGAACGTGGTACCGACCCCAATATGACTATTGTAGCCTTAAAACGCGCAGCCATACTTATGTGCGAAATAGCAGGCGCCAAAGTAAGTTCCGAAATTGTAGACGTTTACCCCAACACTGCCGCACCTGCCATAGTAGACATTTATTGGAAAAACGTGGATAGGCTCATTGGGAAATCTATTGATAGGGAACTTGTAAAACAAATCCTGAAATCGTTAGATATAGCCGTACTCGAAGAAAATGCCGATGGTTTGAAAGTGGAAGTGGCTCTGTACCGAGTAGATGTTAAACATGAAGTAGATGTGATTGAAGAAGTGCTGCGTATGTATGGCTACAACAATATTGAAATTGGACAGTCATTCACAGCCTCACTTTCCATCATGAGCAAGCCAGATAAGCATTATTTACAAGAAATGGTGGCTACTACCCTATCAGCCAATGGTTTCAACGAGTGTATAAACTTATCGTTGAGCAGCGCTTCGTATTACACAGATAAGCAAGAGCTTACATACAACAATGCAGTAAAAATGCTTAATCCGCTCAGTCTCGATCTGAATACAATGCGCCAGACTATGCTTTATGGATTGCTCGAAAATGCCATATACAATGCCAACCGCAAAAGTGCTGCGTTGAAATTGTATGAGTTTGGCAATGTATATTCACTCGCCAAAAACAGCGATTTGACTACCGATTTGCTCAAAGGTTACTTTGAAGCTTCTCGCTTGGCATTGCTCATAACCGGCACCAAACGCAAGCCAAACTGGACTTCGAAAGAAGAAACCACACAGTTTTATACCCTGAAACAATACGTAAACCTGATCTGCGAGAAATTTGGAATTACAAATTATCAGGAAGAAAATATTGAAAGCGAGCTTTTGCAATATGGCTTGCAATACACTGTAAAAAAAGCAAATCGCACTATTAAACTCGTTGAATTCGGACCTATTAAAAAATCGATTGCCAAAAAATTTGATTTGGAAACTGAAATTTTTTACGCCGAATTTATGTGGGATGCCTTACTCGAGAGCTGGACAGATGGCATTCACTTCACAGAAGCACCAAAATTCCCGGAAGTAAAACGTGATTTGGCCATTCTTATAAATAAAGAAGTTACTTTTAATCAGATAAAAGCTTCAGCCCTTAAAACTGAAAGGAAATTGATACGCGACATCAATCTGATTGATATGTACGAGGATGATAAATTTGGTGAGAATAAAAAATCGTACGCAGTAAGTTTTACGCTGCTCGACGAAACCAAAACGCTTACCGATAAACAGATAGATGGGGTTATGACTAACCTTATCCGTGTGTTTGAATCGGATTTAGGTGCAACCATTAGAATGTAATAAAACAAATGCTTATGAAACGTTCCTTTCTATTCATGCTTTCACTCTCAGTGGGTATTATTCTGCAGTCCTGCAATGCCTCCAAAGAAGATGCAACTGTGTTCAATAACAAATTGGTAAGCTACGATGCTACTGTAATGGAATCTATCCGAAACTTTCAGAATGCATTGGCGCAATATGATAGTGCCGCTATTGTAAATTATTATGCAGAAGCCAAAGCACAGATTGTGGCATACCATGATTCTGTTAAAGCTGTCGAAGCTGTGAATGGTGGTTCAGATTTGCAACTTGCTCTTTTGAAAAAATATGAAGGATACCAAGATTTGCTCAATAATGATTACAAGAAGCTCATTGAATTATTCAATATTCCCAATAGCAACTTTGGTGAGCAACAAAAAAAGGAATGGGATATGATACTGGAATCGTCAGCTGCAAAGCAAGATAGTTTATATGCCTTGTATACATCCGCACAAGAAGCATTTGCTAAAAAATTCGACATTTTGAAATAGTAATTTATAGCCTGATAAATAAACGAAAAGCCCGCTGAATAATTCATACAGCGGGCTTTTCTACTTTTATATGCTTCATATTTTTAGTCCTTCTCAGGCAACTCTCCATTTTGAATTATTTTTAGCAAAGCCCCGGTATTCTCGTCGAAATGAAATTCAAGTGGCTGCAGCAACATATTGGCTGGTAAGTAGTTGATAGCGCCTAATTGCGATACTTCTACTCTTTTTTCTACAAGTACACTATTCTCATTTAGCACCCTTACCACACAAGTTTCCGGATTTCGGAAAACAAGGCCATGTTGCATGAAATTTTTGCTCATGAGCACCTTATAATTAGCATTCCACCTGTTTTGCTGCTCGGTGATACCTAAAGATTCTATATCCAGATACACAATGGTACCTTCCATGCTTTTGCTATCCATCACTCCATTTATTTCGGAAAAACGGAATAAAATGCGTCTATTTGCCCCGTTAATGCGCTCAGGTACAACGCTATAAGTATTTACCATGCTACTATTTTCAACACTCCCTGAGAACAAAGTCAAATACGCATCTATTTTTTCCTTCAAACTAGCCACCATAAATTTCAAGCTTTCTGCTTCCACCTGCTTCTGTCCGGCACCTTCGCCAATAAGTAAAAGATGTAAATCTTCCTGCATGGTGTGTATGTCTTTAGCTAATTGGTCTGCCGCTTCCGATTTGTTAGATTTTGAATAGAAGTCTGCTAATAAGGCGCTTCTATCCGTATTTGACTGCTTATATGAATTTTCAAGCACAACCCGTTTTTCAATTTCCATCGTCTCTGAAGACTTAATCTCTACGCTTTTATTTCCGTAGCTGCGCAGCACACCGCGGTTGGTTATATCCAGATTGAATAAGTAATCCGGATTGTCGGTGGTAATGAAATAAATCTGGGTGGAATCAGGCAATGAAGACGATTCAATACGTACCGAATCTATTCTATAATAGGTTTCCGCTCTCAAAACTGCATCCAGCTGGCTAAAATATTGTTTGCTATACATAGCCAATGGTCCGGGTATACGATCAACTTTAGTACTAAATACTTTTAAATCTATTCGGGTTTGAGGCAGCACATAAGATATGGAATAGGGTTTTAGCTGAAAATTGTCTTTAGCCGGAATTACGTACAACTCGTAGGTGGGTTTGCACGCACTTGCAAATAAAACGAATAGTACCGGAAACAATATACGTAATGTATTTTTCATTTTTATTAGTTCAATTTAGTTCAACTGGTTAAAAGCTTTATATAAATTATCCAAAATGT
>JAIFMY010000197.1 GCA_020048155.1 Bacteroidota bacterium | reverse complement strand
CGACCCGAATGCGCAGGTATTTGTATTTTTCATCATGGTAGTAGCTGCAGCCGAGGTGGCCGTGGGGCTGGCCATTCTGGTAAATACCTACAGGAATACACATTCGATAGATGTGAATCTGCTCACTAAACTAAAAAATTAAAGGATAAATCAACATGAATATAATTACTGCGCTTATTCCGCTAAGTCCGCTGCTCGGTTTTCTGAGTATCGGGCTGTATTACAAAAGCATGAGTCCTAAATTTTCGGGAATAATAGCATCCGGAGCTGTGCTGATTTCATTTATACTTTCGGTTTTGGTTTTTGCAGAAATATGGAGTACAAGAACCCCATTTACTGTGAACCTTTTGAACTGGATTACATATGAAAATATACAAATTCCGTTCGAATTTTATATCGACCAGCTGAGCGCCATCATGTTGTTGGTGGTTACCGGAGTAGGTTTTCTTATACATGTATATTCGATAGGGTATATGCATCACGATGCGGGATTCAACCGATTCTTCGCTTATATGAATCTCTTTGTATTTTCAATGCTCTTGCTTGTGATGGGTGCCAATTATTTGGTAATGTTCATCGGATGGGAAGGCGTTGGATTATGTTCTTATCTGCTCATTGGCTTTTGGTTCAAAACCTCGGAATATAACGATGCTGCCAAGAAAGCTTTCATCATGAACCGCATAGGCGACCTTGGTTTTCTACTCGGTATGTTTTTGATTCTTCAAACTTTCGGAAGCCTTAGTTTTGCTGAAGTATTTAGCCAGGCAGCCAATTATACCGGCAGTACAGGAGTAATTCTTGCCATTACTCTATTGCTTTTTGTAGGAGCTATGGGCAAAAGCGCACAAATACCTTTGTACACTTGGTTGCCCGATGCTATGGCAGGCCCTACACCCGTTTCAGCACTTATACATGCTGCTACTATGGTTACAGCAGGTGTATATATGGTGGCCCGTTCAAATATATTGTATGTATTGGCGCCCGAAAGCCTTATGTTTATTGCGGTGATAGGTATTGCTACTGCTATATTTGCTGCAACCATAGCTATTTACCAGAACGATATTAAAAAAGTACTTGCATATTCTACTGTCAGTCAGCTGGGGTACATGTTTCTGGCTCTGGGAGTCGGTGCGTTCACTGGAGCTGTGTTCCACTTGGTTACCCATGCATTTTTCAAGGCATTGTTGTTCCTTGGAGCGGGTAGTGTGATACACGCTTTGCATGGCGAGCAGGACATACGCAAAATGGGGGGATTGAAATCTAAACTCAAGCATACCTATCTGGTGTTCATCATAGCCACCATTGCCATTTCCGGATTGCCTCCTTTCTCTGGCTTTTTCTCTAAAGACGAAATACTGGCACATGCATTTGCATTCAGTCCGGTGCTTTGGGGCATTGCACTTATTGGCGCATTACTCACCGCATTTTATATGTTTCGTCTGGTTTTTCTCACATTCTTCAGTACCTTCAGGGGTACTGAAAAGCAGATGAAGGAAATGCACGAATCGCCCAATGTAATGATGATTCCATTGATGGTGCTGGCTATACTTTCTATCGTAGGCGGTTTTATAGGCATCCCTGAGTTTATGGGAGGCAGCCATGCCCTCAATGCATTTTTGGCACCTGTATTTGAAGCAGGTACAAAAATCATACATGCCGAAAATCATGCGCTTAGCCACAGTGCAGAATGGGCGTTAACCGGACTCACCACCTTGCTGGTAATTGTATCCATTACTTTTGCGTGGTTCAGGTTTGTTCGCAGCCACAAGGTTCCGGCTTCAGATAGTACCAAGCTGAATTCCTTGGAAAAAACACTTGAGAATAAATATTTTATAGATGAAATATACGATGCCATTTTTGTAAAACCCATGATGAAACTCTCCAGGTTTTTCCACGAATGGTTTGATATAAAGATAATTGACAGATTTGTGGATGAAATAGGAAAAGGAGTAATGCTAGCCGGAGATAAAATCAGATTGCTGCAAACCGGAACCACCGGTTTTTATCTGATAGCAATGGTTTTCAGTATTATAGGTATTTTATGGTATTTTGTTCTTAATCAATAATAATTGAATACAATGCTTACTTTAGTTGTTATATTTTTACCTCTATTATTTTCTGCCATACTTTTCGGATTACGTAAAAGTCAGATAGCTTGGCGAATAGCTTTAATGGGTGCACTGGCCGAACTGGTGGTAACCCTTATCGCATTTGTAGGCTTCGATACACAAAATGTATTCAATTATACTTCAGACCTCAACTGGATTTCGCGGTTGGGAGTAAATTTTAGTTTTGCCATGGATGGTATAAGTCTGCTTATGGTAGGACTTACTGCCACGCTGGTGCCCATCATCATACTAGCCGATTCCAAACACAATCCGGTGCGCCCGGGTTCATTTTATGGCCTCATCATGTTCATGCAATCTGCACTTATGGGCGTTTTCACTGCCACCGATGGATTGTTGTTTTACATATTCTGGGAGGCGGCCTTGTTGCCTATCTTTTTCATTGTTTCCATGTGGGGAGGTGAAAATAGAGTTAAAATCACCCTGAAATTCTTCATTTACACCATATTCGGAAGTCTATTCATGCTGGTAGCTCTGGTGTACTTATATTCACTTACTCCTGCACCACAAAGTTTTAGTTTTCAATCGCTTTATGCTTTGGATTTGAGCCTTTCGCAGCAACTTTTTGTGGGATTGTCGTTCTTTCTTGCATTTGCAGTAAAAATACCCATATTCCCGTTCCATACCTGGCAGCCCAATACTTATGTAGTTGCACCTATGGCAGGTAGCATGCTGTTATCAGGTATCATGCTCAAAATGGGGGTTTATGGTATGTTGCGCCTTATGGTGCCTCTGCTGCCTGAAGCCATGTCCCAATATGGCATATATGGCATAGTGCTGGCAGTTATAGGTCTCATTTATGCATCCATTATAGCCATCAACCAACAAGAAGTAAAACGACTCATAGCATACTCATCCTTGGCTCACGTTGGCCTTATAGCGGCGGCTGTGCTTACTGCAACTGCAGGTAGCATATCGGGCGCTGTGGTGCAAATGATAGCCCACGGGGTGAACGTAGTAGGTATGTTTATGATTGCAAATATTTTCCTGCTCCGAACCCAAACTACCCAAATTTCCAATTTAGGGGGTATTGCTGCCATCGCACCTCGTTTTGCCATATTTTTTATGGTAGTAATGCTCGGAAGTGTAGCATTGCCGCTTACCAGCGGTTTCCCGGGTGAGTTCATGATGTTGGCCGGATTATTTGCGTATAACCCGTATATTGCTGCAGTTGCCGGAGTATCTGTAGTATTGGGTGCAGTGTATATGTTTCGTTTATACCAGCGCAGCATGTATGCAGAGTTGAAAGTCGAAAAATTTGAAGATTTAGATACCACGGAATCCGTTGCGGCCATCATCATAGTGGCGCTCATTCTGGTCTTTGGTCTGTATCCCGGATTCATCACTTCGCTTGCAGAACCTGCCATAAATGCTTTGCTCGCTTATAAAGCGTAAATAAAGAATAATGATACTCTTAGAGAATTTGAAATTAAAAGGTTTATAATGAATACGATAATTATACTCACCATATTAGCGATAGTTGTTTTGCTGTTGGGGATTTCGAGCAAAAAGCAATGGCTGGTGCCTGCCATTTTTATTGGCTTATTATTGGCATTAGTAGGCAATTTCCTGCCCCAGTTACTTCCCGCTTCAAAAACAGTTCACATGCTGTCTGTTGATTCTATCAGCAAACCATTTACATCATTGATGCTCGTGCTTACTTTTCTTATTTTCCTTATTGCCGACCATTATTTTGTGGTGAAGAAAAAAACTGTAGAAGATGTTTATGCTATCATACTTTTCTCTCTTATTGGTGCTGTTATTCTGACCATGTTTACCAATATGGTTATGTTCTTTATAGGTCTGGAAATCATGTCGGTATCTCTGTATATTCTCGCTGGTAGCAAAAAAACTTCTTCGCGAAGCAACGAGGCTGCCATGAAATATTTCCTTATGGGGACATTCTCTACCGGAGTGCTTTTGTTGGGTATAACGCTTATATACGGTGCCACCGGAAGTTTCGATTTGGCACAGATTGGTACACTTATCAGTTCCGGAAACGTTATGCCTTCGTACCTCAAAGCCGGTATTTTGTTGCTAACCATTGGTGTTTTGTTTAAAATTGGTGCAGTTCCTTTCCATTTTTGGGTGCCCGATGTATATCATGGTGCGCCTACGCTTATTACCACCTATATGGCCACTGTAGTGAAAATTGCCGGGGTTGTAGCTTTTTATCGTCTTTATTCCCAGAGTTTTATGGGAGCTAAAGATATGTGGACTACCTTGATGGCAGTTATGGCAGTTGCTACCATTTTTGTGGGCAATCTGAGTGCTTTGCATCAGGACAGGGTAAAGCGTATGCTGGCCTATTCTAGTATTGCTCATACCGGATATCTGATGCTGGCATTGGTGGCTTTCGATCATAAATCTGTGAGTTACTTGTTTTATTACATGGTAGCTTACAGCGTGGCCACTATTGGGGTATTTTCAACCCTTATGTTGGTGCGTGAAAATATAAAAGAGGGTACATACTCAATGTTTGAAGGACTCGCCAAACGAAATTCATTTCTGAGTTTTGGTATGGCTGTTTCGTTGATTTCACTTACCGGATTGCCTCCGCTGGCCGGTTTCATGGCTAAATACCTGGTTTTTGTTCAGGCAATAAACGAAGGATACCTTTGGCTTACCATAGCGGCCATCATAGGTACTGCCATCAGCGTAGTATATTATTTCCGGATTATAGTAGCCATGTATATGAAAACTCCTAGCGATGTGAAGATAACACTAACAACACGATCAAGGGTGCTGCTTAGCTTATTTATATTACTTACCATTGCGCTGGGTGTATATCCTGATATGATATTGAATTTGTGCTGGTGCGGTATGTAAGCTATTGCTTTGAGATTTTTCCGGTATACATATAGTACAGCCCGGTTTAGAAAATTTTAGAATTACTAGTAAATGAGTGGAATGTAAAACCTTTGGGTTTTTTGTTTCCAAATCTTTAACGAAAATAGGAATTTACACCCATAATGCTGATAGAAAATGCTTTATATGTGGTTTTGAAAAATAATTCTTACAGTTTTATTCATAAAAAGTCGAATTTTAGAGGGAACTTTATTTTACTGATATTTTTATGTTTATCTACAAGTAGCATATCACAAAACTACCATTGGTGGAATGTAAAGCACAATTGGAATGGCATTACCCCTTGGTATGATTACATGATCACTACTCCCGCATATATGGGACCCAATGCTTTGCCCGTTCCCATTATCAATTCAGGAATCATACCCGAAGAGTTCATACTCAAATTGTCAGTCGATAATCATTTTAGCAAGGGCGATAAAACCGAAAATCTGTATACAGAAATATACCTACCTCTCGCCAAAAATAGGGTAGGCCTCATGCTTCAACTTGTGCCCATTGAACATTTCAAGATGGACACCCTCACACGCGACAAACGCTATGCACGCGGTATTAGCGGCGAAGGCTATGCCGCAGGCGATGTGTATATAGGCACTTATATACAAATTCTTCAAAATTTGGGTAATTGGCCGGACGTACTACTTACCATCAATCTGAAAACCTCTTCCGGAAACAATCTGGCAAACGCCCGATATACAGATACCCCCGGATATTTTTTCGATTTGTCGGCAGGAAAAGATTTTTTTGTAAACCGAAGCCATATTGAGTATATCCGATTGTATGCTTTAGCGGGCTTTTACGTCTGGCAAATGCAAGGCAATGGCCAGTTTCAGGACGATGCATTTTTGTATGGCGGCGGTGTAAATATTCGTCTACCTAAATGGGAAATAAAAAATTCATTAGGGGGATACGTTGGTTATCTCGATAGGGGAGATAAACCCATGGTGTACCGATTGCAATGTGTCAGCAGATTTAACTCCACGGTAAATTACGAATTGGCTTTTCAACAAGGGCTTCACGATTTTGGTTATACCTCTTTCAGAATTTCAGCTTTATTTCATTTCAGTTTACCCGACAAGCTATTTCAGCATTGAGCATATGAGGCAAATATTCTGGGTGAATGCAAAGTTTTATATAAATTTCCAGATTGGTAGAATGGATATTTTCTTCCCCTTCATTGTAATTTCATCCTGATTTTCCAAAGTAATGATGTAGCCTTCTGAAAGATGCTTAAATTATTGTACCTCCTTTAAGTAGGGCCTGTTGGTGTTCATTGCTGGCGAATAAAAATACTAAAAATGTTCATTGCTGGCGAATATATATGTAATATTCACAATATCAGTTATATAAATCTGTTTGCTCAGTTTGCTAAAACTAAAAAATCTGAAAATTGAAAATGTTTTTATAAACTTCAGCTTTCTCGCTAAAACTCATGCTTGCGTACGCAGGAGAAGGCGAGGGCAGTGCAAGGGTTTGCAAGTGAGCAGGTGGACTGAAATGCTTATGAAATTCTTGCAATACCCCTTTTCCCGTAAAAAGCAACTGGGTAATATGTTTTTGGTTGAAAATTTGATTGAAAAGGTCAAGGTCGTAGGTTTTGTTTATCAGGTTCGAGTCCAGATTGGAATTGCCTTTGCGTTCGCACGAATAAATGATATCGGCAAATCCGATGCCGTGGCGCTCGCACCAATACATTTTTTGGGCTTTGGTGTGCAATGGTTCGCCAGAAATATGCATCATGATGGGCCAGAACTGGTTGCGGGTAGGTCCGGTACTGTAGTACCAATCGTCTTCCAGCAAGCCCCCAGTTAGAATTTTTCCCGGGAAGCTGCCCACTATCACCATGCTGCAGTGCGGTGGTATAAAGGGGGGATAATGATGTATTTCAGGCATGATTACAAACCGTGAATGGCCAGACCGCCTCCGGCAGTTTCTTTGTATATCGAGGGCAAATCGTGCCCGGTTTGTTTCATAGTTTCCACTATTTTGTCGAAAGAGATGAGGTGACTTCCATCTGATAGAAGCGAATAGGTTGCTGTATTGAGTGCGCGCTCGGCTGCAAATGCATTTCGCTCTATGCAAGGTACTTGTACCAGGCCGAAAATGGGATCGCAAGTGAGACCAAGGTGGTGTTCCATGCCCATTTCTGCGGCATATTCTATCTGGTATATGGTACCACCCAACAGTTGGGTAGCAGCAGCAGAGGCCATGGCACATGCTGTACCTATTTCGCCCTGGCAACCTACCTGAGCGCCCGATATGGATGCATTGTGCTTCACCACATTGCCAAACAGCGCACCGGTAGCCAGTGCCCGAATGATTTTTTTATCCGAAAAATCGAAACTTTGTTTCAGGCGCATGAGTACAGCAGGCATCACACCACACGATCCACATGTAGGAGCGGTTACAATTTTACCCCCTGCTGCATTTTCTTCTGAAACTGCTAAGGCAAAGGAAAATATGAGTGTTTTGCCATGCAGAGAACCCGTATAATTTTTCGCTTTTACGTAGTAAGAAGCTGCCTTGCGCTTCAGTTTCAGCTTTCCGGGAAGCACACCTTCTTCGTCGATGCCACGGGCTATGGCGTCTTGCATTACCTGCCATACTTCTGCCAGATAATCAAATATTTCGGGTCCCTCATGTTGCTCTACATACTCCCAATACGAAATTCCGTTGAGTTTGCAATATTTCAGAATATCAGCAATATTCGTGTGCGGGTATATGGTTTTGGATTGGCTTTCTGCTGTGAAATCTGTGATTTTACCACCACCTGTGCTATATACAGTCCATTCATCGGTTTTTGCACCATGTTGGTCAAATGCTTCGAGCATCATTCCATTGGGGTGCTGAGGCAGAAATTCGGTAGGTTTCCACAATATTTCAGATTTATCTTTTCCCAAAGCATCGAGCACAGCCACATCGGTGAGGTGTCCTTCGCCCGTAGCGGCTAAGCTGCCATAGAGTGTCGCTTTGAAATGAGAGGCTTGCTGATTTCTATTTCTAAAAATCTCGGCTGCTTTGCGTGGCCCCATGGTATGGCTGCTCGATGGCCCGAAGCCTATGCGGTATATTTCTCTGATGCTTTCCATTCTGAAATAATTTTGGTTAAAAGTATGGAATCTGAAGCAAAGAGAAATTGACAAAAGTATGCTTTAATGAAAAATATAATGTAAGATGAAATTTCTTAAGAATGAATGTATGAATGTTATATGCTTGAATATGTGCTATCTCTTAGTTATTCCTAAGCGACAATATAAAATCTGAAGGTAATCCGGTAAGAAGTGCTATTTCTTCAATGGCGTACCCTTTTTCCAACATGGTTTTGGCAATTTGTTTCTTTTCCTCTTTCCTTATCGTCTCTTCCCCATTTCTAATCGTCTCTTCAGCTATTCTAATTGCCTCTTCCGATGCTCGCCTAGCTTCTTCTGCTTCAAATTTCAGCGTTTCAGCAATACTGGCTTCAGTACTTATTTTATCCAGGTAGTGTTGATATGCCCTTTGTTCGTTGCTTGGCATATTCATAATGGTCAGCTTTTTGCGGGCTTCATCAAGCCCTTGAGCCGTGAAATTGTCTTTTATTTCACTGGTTTTTAAGAAATAAATCCATTCGTCGAACTTATCTTGATTGAATGAAATTTTATTCTCATCGAATTGCGAAATACGTATCAAATAATGTTCAGGAAATATCTGGCTAATATTTTCTTTAAGGAAAAACTTTTTCTGACCTTCTGAGAGTTGAAGCAAATCGTTGGAGTGTAAGCCTGTAAAGTGGGTGTTACCTCGATAAATATAATCATTTCCTTGCCCCAGATCGAAATACAACACGCTGATAGTGATAATTCTTACAACAGCAGAATAAGGTTCGCCCACTTTTATATTCTCTGATATGGTTTTAGACGTAATATACAATAAGCGGTATAAATAATCGAGTTCGCGAGTGTTTTGTATCTCAATGATTATTAGTTCGTTTTTTGAATTTTGGACCAATAAATCTACACGATTGTATTTATCATCATCGCTTTCTTTGTTCGATTCACTTTCTAAAATGCTGTTTATTTTAATCTTGTCTTTAAGTAATTCGCTTAAAAAACCTTCCAGAATACCAAAATTTGCTTTGTCGCGAAGCATCTTTTTAGCAGCCCAATCGAATCGGATATGTGTTCTGGACGGACGTATCATGGTTTTTTAAATAAATGAAAATGAAACATTTAATTATATGTTTACTACAGAATTATCAATGCAAATGTACGAAAAAATTTAAAATGAAAATTGTATGCGCACAAATATGATTTTTCTACTTCTTGATAATCACAAACTCTACACGTCGGTTTAGTGCACGGCCGTCTTCAGTATAATTATTGGAAATGGGCATGGTTTCGCCATAACCATGGAAAAAAATGCGGTTGGTATCTATGCCTTTGTCTATGAGGTAGTTTCTGACTGCAGCAGCACGTTCGAGCGACAATGACATATTTCTTTCTCTATTTCCCACATCGTCGGTATGGCCTCGAAGTTCGATTACCAGATTCGGATTATCCTGCAAGAAAGCCAGCAATTGGTCTATCTCAATCCGGTCGATAGAATCGAGCACCGACGAATTAAATTCGAAGATTACATTTTTGAGAATGATTGGAATACTGGGCGTAATGGGTTCAATCTCAATGTTGATGGTAGTTGGCGGGTCAAAAAGCTCACTTTCGGAGTCTATATATCGGGTATAATAAAAATAGCCAAGTTTGCGGGCTGTCATGATGAAATCTTCGTTGGGATCCACTTTAACGGCAACGGCATATTTACCGGTTTTTTCATCAACCAAACCATCGGTTATCTCGTTGGTAACCACACTGGTGAGCTCTACTTCGCCATCGGTTATGTTTTCACCTTTGGTATCAGAAAGTTGCCCTTTTACAAAAACTACTCTGTTGGGGCGGGCTTCGCGCGGCAAAATGGCGGAATATATATCATACCCCCCTTTACCGCCTAGGGTGTTCGATGCGAAATATATTTTGTTGCCATTGGCGCTTACTATATATCCCACTTCATCGTTCCGGGTATTGAGCGGATAACCTAGGTTCATGGGTTCAGTCCATCCGGTGTCTTCGAGGGTAGAGTAAAAAATATCGAACCCACCCAAACCAAAATGCCCGTTTGACGCGAAGTATAGCGTGCGCCCATCTGAGTGAATAAATGGGGTTTTATCATCTCTGGCAGTGTTGATCATTTCCCCCAAGTTTACGGCTTTTCCCCATTCGCCTTTGTCATTTTTTTCGGAGCGGTAAATATCAATTCCGCCATTTCCACCGTCGCGGGTACTGGCGTAATAGAGGGTTTTGCCATCGCTGGTGATGGAAGGTTGCCCCTCCCAGGTATCCACATTGTTTATGTTTGGTCCCAGGTTTTTGAGGGTAGTCCAACCATTGTCTTTGAAACTAGACATATATATATCGCAGTTGCGATAGGATGTAAACTGAGCCCTAATGACCTCACAGATAGTAATGTAGATTTGCTTATTGTCAATGGTGATGCTGGCACCTCCTTGATTCCGGTTTTCAGTATTGAACGGGAAAGGCATGGCCTCGCCGGGAGAAAAGACTTCGGGCTCTTGGCCAACCGGGGTAAGTCGCTTGCTCATAGTAAATTCCTCTACTTCTTGGCGGGTATCGTAATTGTTGAGTTTCTTTTTGTATCGGTGGGTGTAAAATAAGTATTCTCCATCGGGTGAAAATATGGGCAGATACTCGTCGGAAGTAGTACAAACATTATTCAGTAAAGAAGGGGTGAATGGAATTGGATTGCTAATCAGTCGTTTATACGTCTGGGCATTGTTTAGGTACTTATTGGCTTTTGACGAGAGCAAACCGCTGGCTTTGTTGTGCTTCAGGTATTCTTCCAGGTAATCGGTGGCCTTGTAGTAGTCGCGCAACTCATAATAAAATTCTCCCACATAAAAATATGCTTTGTAATTGTCGAATGAGCCACACAATTCAATCACTTTGGAATAATAGTCAACCGCTTTAGAGTAGTTTTCGACATAAGCAGAATTGACAGAAGTGTCTGCAATGTTTTTTTTAGCCCGATGGTGGTATATATCGGCAAGGGCATACCATACATCCACGTAATCGGGGTCTATTTCTGCAGCTTGGTTGAGCAGGTCGTATGCTTCACGTTCTTTCTCGTTCTGCAGGGCAGTAATGGCATCAAAATACAAATTGCGGGCTTGTCGGCTATTGGTTCCCGGACATCTTCCGCGCTGCACCTGAGCAAACAAGGTGACAGTGAGAAGTGTGAAAATAAGCACAAAACCCGCAATTTTCATATATTGGAGATTATTTCACTTTTGCTTCTGCATCAGCTTTTAGTTTCGCAGCTTCTGCTTTAGCTCTATCTATCAAATCAGTAGCTTTTTTATCTGCTTCTCTGTTGAGTGCACCAGCCTTATCGGCAGCTTCTTTGTTTAGTTTTTTGGCAGTTTCCTTTGCCAGGGCTTTTTTCACCGGATTGCTTCCAGCTTCTTGTATGAGTTTTTTGCCTTGTTCATCTGCTTCAGATATCAGCTTATCGCCTGCATTTTTAGCTTGTTCGCGTATGTTGGCAGCTTGCTTTTCAGCTTCGGCTATCAGTTGCTGGCCTTTCTTGTCGGCTTCGTCTATTAGTTTCAAGGCTGTATCCGTTACTTTTTCTTTTATTTCTTCAACTACTGCCTCTTTTACATCACCCAGCAATTGGCTGTCTACACCTTTTATTTTGGGGTCGGTTATTGTACCTCCTATCAGCACTTTTACATCTACCTGCGACAAATTGCCCACATTGAGGCTTGTTTTATTGAGCACCGATGCAGCTTTGCTCGCATCAACTGTAGTACTTACGTAGTAGTCCAGATTTCCGCCTATGCCTTGGCTGCCGCCAATGGTGGCTTTTTTACCTCCCATAGTTACTCCGAAAGGCTCTATTTCCATATTTCCATCGGTTATTTTAAAACCGATATTCAAATCGTTGAGGGTCGGATTGCGGTATGTTTCGTTTTTGGTTGCATCGGCAATCATTCCAAACACTTTTGCATCTTGTATACCTACTGTTTTGGTAAGCAGGCGCCCGTCACCATTGAACGATTCGAAAACAGGATTCATGAAATAATCGAGAAAAGTAGTAATGTTCAGTTTAGCCGAAATTTTGCCGTTGCAGTATTTAGCTATAGGCGCCATTTTCTGAATGGTATTGAATGCGGCAAAGGTTTTAGCAATATCAAATCCGGTAATGTCCATGCCAAATCCAACTCCCGGGCGGTTTAAATCTTCTGCGTTATAAAAACCATCGAGTATCATTTTTCCATCCAACAATTCCATTGCAAGTTTCTGAAGTTCAACTTTTCCATCGGCTATTTTTACATTACCTGAGGTATTGAGTATCTCCAGTTTGTCATATATCATCTTGCCAATGTTCGATTTCAGGTTAAAGGCAATATTCTTGGGTACCTCGAAGGCTGTGAGTGCTGAAGTATCGGCTACAGCAGCAGTATCGGCGGCCGTTTCTCCGCCCATCAGCTCGTTTATATTCAGTAATTTGCTACTGAAAATCAGATTGCCACTCACCGTGCCATCCGAAAATACATAGGGGATGAAATTGCTCAGGTTTCCGCTCATTTGCATGTCGCTCTGTCCTATTTGGGCATTGAACGAGGCAAGTTCCACAAATTTTGGGGTAAAATTGAGTGTAGATTCAGAAATATTTACCGTAGGCATATCTACCATAGTGAATACAAACTGAGTAAGCGAAACCTTACCATCTGCTTTAAATTCTTCGTATTTTTCATTTTCGATAGACGACATACGTCCGCCAATTTCCACATTCATATCTATCAGACCGGCCACGCTCATGCTGTCCAGTTTCACCACGTCCTTCAGGCTGTTGAGGTCAAGTTTGCCATCAAATTTACCTGCAACCTGCATATCCGACATCGGAGTAGCTACATGCAGGCTCATATCGAACGGATTTCCTGCCAGTTCCATATGAAACTTGTTGATATCGAGGGTAATATTGTCAAGGTCGCCGCCTTTGGAAGCAGCTACCAGATCCACATTTATATTATCCACAGATTTAGGCAAGTCGGGATATTGGAAAAAGCCTTGTTTTACGCCCATTTTGGCTTCGAAAGCAGGATATTCTGTACCAGCATTGTTCATCATACCTTTGGCAAAACCATCGAGGGTTATTTCTCCCGTAGCTTTCAGCCCCGGAAAATCGACCATGTATATGGCAGGAACCAGCGAAAGCAAAGATTTGAAATCCGCTTTGGTACTTCCAAATTTCAAGTCCATGGCTATGCCCGAAGTGTCCGACATATCCACCACACCGTCAAATTTTACACCCAATTCGTTGATGTTGAACAGATTTTCTTTAAAGGTAAATATGAATTTATCCAAATCGGCACCAATTCCGGCATCGAAAGTCACTTTGGCTTGTTTCAGATAACGTACATTGTCCATCACCACATTTACTGCCTCAGCAGTAGCGTTTATTTTGAGGTCGGTGGTAGAGGCAGTCATGTCGCCACTCAGAAGGAAATCGAAATTGCTGATTATCGCATCCATAGGCCATTGCTCGTCGTTGTAACGAATATTGGCATCCGTGATTTCAAATTTTTTGAGGTTCATTTTGAACGAAGATTCGCTGGTAGCGGTATCGGCTACCACAGCAGTAGTATCTGCCGAAGGTTTTGTGATATCCCAGTTGGCTTTGCCGCTTTTGAGCACATGGGCATATATATTGGGAGAAACCAAACTGATGGCTCGCACTTTTATTTCATCCCCCATCACACTAAGTGCATCTACTTCTACATAAAAAGATTTGATGCTCAAGAGTGTATCTGTAGCAAATGAATCTACACCGCTCACCATGAGTTCTTGCAACTCTATGCTTAAGCGCGGAAAGCTGCGGAACATACTAAGCGAGATATCCTTGAAATCCACTTTTGCATTCAGGTTGGCATTTGCCTGCTCCTTGGCTATAGCAAAAATTTTGTCTTTGAATAAATAAGGCATGGTAAATAGAAGTACTAGCAATACCAATACAACTAAACCGAATATTTTCAGGAACTTATTCATACATTATTATCAATTGGTTATATTATAAGTTTAATATCTTGCATCAAAGGTACAAAAATATGATTCAAATTGGGCAAAGCACTGAGCTAAGAAATGCGAAAAATGCGTGTTATGCTTTCAATGCAGTATTATGAGGACTTGTAACAAACTGAAAAATAAATTTATGCAAGAACAATGGGTGAAATCGGTAATTTTTTGGGTGAAAAAATCAGAAAAAAGCCAATATTTGTTTGGAAAGATAAAAACTATGTTTAAATTTGCAACGCTTTAACGGCAATGGCCCTGTAGCTTAATGGATAGAGCATCTGACTACGGATCAGAAGGTTGGGGGTTCGAGTCTCTCCAGGGTCACTAAAGCATGATACTCGATTATGATTATCAAAGAAATAAATGTCGGTTTACAGGTTTGTAAACCGGCATTTTTTTTTGTCCTTGTGCCAAGTTTTCTTTATACTTACTAATAAGTGTGTTAGTTCCCATTTAGATAGCCTATTTTAGGTGGAATGCTTTTCTTTTATGTTTGCCTGCACATTCACTAAGTATTTACAATTTATTCTCAAAAGCACATGAGCAATCTATTTAGCAAAAGCCGCGTTGAAGCTTTTTCCGATGGCATTTTTGCCATCATCATTACCTTACTTGTTCTCGAAATAAAAGTTCCGCATATTGAGGAACATGATTCTGCCACTTCACTTTTGGAAGCACTCCTGGGCTTATTGCCCAAGTTTCTGAGCTGGATCATCAGCTTTTTTACAGTGGCAGTCATTTGGGTCAATCATCATAAACTTTTCACGCAATTCAAACACCTCGATAATGGAATATTCTGGTGGAATGCGGTGCTTTTACTTTGGACTACCTTCATCCCGTTCCCAACTGCTGTAGTTGGGGATTATCCTGGCAATACCACCTCGTTTATACTTTACGGACTCGTGATGGCGCTCATGGCTGCCAGTTTTTCGGGAATGAGGTTCTATGTATTGGCACACAGTAATTTGCTGGAGGAAAATACCGATATGCCGGATTTTAAAAAGGGGACATATTATTCGGTAGCATTCGGGCCGGTTCTTTATTTGCTAGGCGCGTTGGCTGTATTTGTGCATCCATTTGCTGCATTTCTTATATTTTTTGCCATTCCGGTATATTTTATACTCACAAATAAGTAATACCTTACTAGTCAAATCAAAATATTAAATTAAAATGAAAATTGCTTTTATAGGAATTGGAAAAGTTGGTTTTGCATTGGCTAACCAATTGCAGAAACATGGCCATACGATATATGTTGGAAACGATAATCCGAATTCGGATAGCGTGCTGAAAGCGCTGAAAGCCAATCCTGAGTTTATTGCAAAGAATGTTTCTCAAGCAGTGAAGGTTTCTGAGTTGGTTTTCCTTGCAACTCCATATCATTCAAATCAGCAGGTTTTGGCAAATTTACCTTTCGAAGGAAAAACGCTGATAGATTGCACCAATCCGGTAGGCGCCGGCATAACGCATGCCCTGAAAAGCGAGCAATCCGGTTCAGAAATGGTGCAGCAATTGGCACCGGATGCTTCTGTGGTGAAGGCTTTTACAATATATGGATATGAAAATTTTGAAGACAGCAGTTTTCCGGCTTACAATGTAAAACCTGCCATGCTCATAGCAGGCAATAGCCAGACCGCCAAACAGGAAGCCGCTGCTATTATCTCTCAGCTCGGATTTGAGTGCGTAGATACCGGCCCGCTTTCGCAGTCGTTGCACCTGGAGCATATGACTCTGTTGTGGGTCAAGATGGTGCGTATGTATCAGAATCCTAATTTTGTATGGGGTTACATGCAGCGCTGAATGTCATTTGCATAAGGCTGTAATAAAAGCACTATTTTATGCTATCATACATTTTATTTTTTTTTCAACATCCCGATAGTTTTAATCTTTCGGGATGTTTATTTTAGGGCAATCTCATATTCAAATTTTGAATTTCCCCATTTACAAAGGCATTCCTTTTTCCAGAAAAAAGAAAAACAGGTAAGCCATGATAGCAAAAGCCAAAATTGCACCTAGCATGCGCACGTAGGTTGTACGTACCAGTGACCTGAGCAACCCTCTGAGATCATCTTCGGTGAGGGTTTCATGCATGGCTTCTACTTTTCGGTACATGGGTATTATTTTTTTGCCCTGCATGTATACCGATGAGAAAAAATACAAAGTTGCTGCTGCGAAAATGAGGTATGTGAGCATATCATTTCTGC